>RFWA01000200.1 GCA_009922295.1 Betaproteobacteria bacterium | reverse complement strand
GCCTTGCCGAATACCAGGTAGCTTCGTCCGGTGTAATCAAGCCCGTTGGAGTCGGCAAAGTTGGCGCCAATAATCAGATCATCGAGTCCGTCGCCATTCACGTCGCCGGCACCTGCAACGCTGACCCCACTGTTGTCACCGGCCGCCTGCCCGTTGATGACGAACCCGCCTTTGGCCAAGGCAATAGCCGACAGATTGACCTCGGAAATCGTATCCACACCCATGTTCAGCGTCGTTGCAGCGGTATTGGCGTTACCACCCGAGTCGGTGAAGACCGTATTCGCGATGCCGACGGTCGCTGTCAGATTGCTGTTGGCGCTGGGCGTAAAAACAGCCGTGTAGACCGTGCTGCTGCTGGCGCTAAACAGGCTCAAGCTGCCGCCGGTTACGGCCACATCGTCGACGGAGAAGTTGCTCGATGCTTTGTTCAGCGTAAAGCCCAGGGTCGCGGTTTCGCCGGTCGTCAAGACAAGGTCGCTACTGGTGATGGTGGCCGTTGGCCGCAAGCTATCGACGGCATAGGCATTGGAGCTCGTGGTTCCGGTGCCGGTGTTGCCCGCCGCATCCGCAACGCCGGTATTGTCCAGCACGATGAAATTGCTAGTTGCGGTGGCGTCGGCCTTTGGGGTCAGTGTCGCCGTCCAAACGCTTCCCCCGTTGGTGGACGTCACAGCCGATAGCGCGCCGTTCGCAATACTCAGGTCGGTATTTGCAAATCCCAGCACGGCCTCGCTAAAGCTGATGGTCACCGCAGTGCTCATTCCCGCGAGCAGCGTCTTGTCCGTGACAACGATGCTGGCCGAAGGCCTGAGGGTATCCAAGGTGACGGCCGGTGAGCTTCCCGCCCCGCCGGCGTTGCCCACCGCGTCGGTGTAGCTGGCGCTGGCCACCGTGATGCTGGCATTGCCCGATACCAGATTGGTGGTCGGCGTAAAAGTCGCCGTGTAAACCTTGGTATCCGCGCTGACAACCGGACTGCTGAGTGTGCCGCCCGTCGTCACGACATCGCCGGCATCAAAACCGGTGGGCGCCTCACTGAAGCTGAACGTGATGACGGCGGTCTGCCCCGCTTTCAGGGCGCTTGCGCTGCTGGTGATTGCAAGCGTCGGCGACACCATGTCGATGCTGATCGCAGGGGTTGTCCCGGCGGCGCCGCTGTTGCCGGCCAAGTCGGTGTACAGGCCACTGGCGACGGTGATGCTGGCGCTGCCGGCAAAGCCGACGGTGGGCGTGAAAGTCGCCGCATAGACCTTGGGATTCGCCGTCGCCGTGAGCCCGCCGAGCGCGCCCCCGGTGGTGGTGATATCGGAGTCGCTGAAGCTGATGCCCGGGTCTTCGCTGAAAGTGAAGCTGATGGTCGCCGTCTGGCCCGATCGGAGCCCGCTGCTGCTGCTGCTGATGGCTAGCGTAGGCGCCAGCGTGTCGATGACGATCGCCGGTGTCGCCCCGGCGGCGCCCGGGTTGCCGGCGGCATCGGCGTAGCTGGAGGCGGCGACGGTGATGCTCGCGCTGCCGGTCGCCAGACTCGCCGTCGGCGTGAATGTCGCCGTGTAGACCTTGGCGTCGGTAGTCACAGCCAACGCGCTGAGCACGCCCCCGGTGCTGCTGATATCGCTGGCGTCAAAACCGACCGGGGCCTCGCTGAACGTAAAGCTGATCGCGCCGGTTTGCGCGGCCTTGAGGGTAGTGGCGGCACTGCTTATCGACAGCGTTGGCAGCACCGTATCGATGCTGATAGCGGGGGTGGTCCCGGCGCCACCCGGGTTGCCATATGCGTCGGTATAGGCAGGACTCGCCGTCGTGCTTGGCACCGTGATGCTTGCAGTGCCCGCAGACAGTCCGGTCGATGGCGTCAGCGTGGCTGAGCGGGTCGAGTTCCTTGTACTTCTCTGAAAAGCTACGCGGGTGGGTACCCGCGTAGCGCACGCGGCGCTGGTGGGGTGGGGCTTCGTCGGTCATGCCTGGATTGTGCGGCACCCGCTGCCGACGCTGTGCCTTGGCGTTGGCCTAGCGAAAGTGATCAAAAGACATGTAGCGGTTGGTGAGCAGCTCGCCTTGCCCGTCCAGCAGGCGCAAGCCTGGCTCGGCCTCGATCTGGCCAATGCAGGTGACCGGGGTCTGGCTGGCCTGCGCGGCTGCCGCCACGTCGGCGCGTGCCGACGGCGGCGCGCTGAACAGCAGCTCGTAGTCGTCGCCACCGGCCAAGGCCCAGCGGTGCCAGTCGGCGAGCAAAGGTTGAGGCTCTAATTGGCCTCCAGGCCTTGTGTAGTATGACTTTGATGCTACTAAAGATGTAGCAATATCCACCTCGACCGTGGCGCCAACACCAGACTGCTGCAGGATGTGGCCCAGGTCGCCGAGCAGGCCATCGCTGACATCAATGGCCGCGCTGGCGATGCCACGTAGGGCCTGACCCAAAGCCACCCGGGGGATTGGCTGCTCAAGCCGAAACCGCGCGGCGTCCAGTACAGCGCCAGGCACGGTGAGCCGGCCGAACAGGGCGTCGAGTGCCAATGCCGCATCACCGAGCGTGCCGCTGACATACAGATCGTCGCCCGCCTGTGCACCCGAGCGCAGCAGGGCTTGCGAGCGACCATTGAGCACGGGCACTTCGCCAAACACGGTGATGCAGATGTTGAGCGGGCCGCGGGTGGTGTCGCCGCCGATCAGCTCGCAGCCATGGGCATCGGCCAGTGCGAGCAGGCCTTGGGCAAAGGGCCCGAGCCAGGCTTCATCCACTTGCGGCAGGGCCAGTGCCAGCGTAAAGGCCAGAGGCGTGGCGCCGCAGGCTGCCAGATCGCTCAAATTGACGGCCAGCGCTTTGTGCCCCAGACAAAAAGGGTCAACAGTCGGCAGAAAATGGCGGCCCTCAACCAGCATGTCGCAAGAGATGGCAAGCTGAGTGCCAGGGCGCGGCTGCAAGAGCGCACAGTCATCGCCCACCCCCAAGACGGCACGGCGCGCCGGCTGCTTGAAGTAACGCGCAATGAGGTCAAACTCACCGAGCTGGCTCATGGCTGATGTGACGCGTCAGGGCCTAAGCGCTGTTAGACCGGTTTCAGTGCAAGGTTCTCTGCCCGCCGCTGGGGCTCAGGGCGTCCAGGATGAACATCGGGATGTCAGTGTCAAATTTTTCGCCATCTTCTGCCACGCAGAAAAAACTGCCGTGCATGGTGCCTGTGGGCGTGCGCAAGCGTGTGCCACTGGTGTACTCAAACACCTCGCCGGGTTTGAGCAGCGGCTGCTGGCCCACCACCCCCAGGCCCTTAATGCGTTCGGTGTGGCCATTGGCATCGTTGACGTTCCAGGTGCGTGAAATGAGTTGCGCCGGCAGAGCGCCCACATTCGCAATCTTCACGGTGTAGGAAAACATGTACAGGCCCTGTTCCGGCGCCGATTGCTCGGCAAGGAAACGGGGGGAGACTTCAACCCGGAATTGATACTTCGACATGGTGCAATGCTACCTGCGAAAATGCCCATTCCGTCCACCCTGTCATTTTTGAGCAGCACACCATGACTTACCGAATTGCCCCATCCATTTTGTCCGCCGACTTTGCCCGCCTGGGTCAGGAGGTGCAGGACGTGATTGCGGCCGGTAGCGACTGGATCCATTTTGATGTGATGGACAACCACTACGTGCCCAACCTCACTTTCGGGCCGATGATTTGCAGCGCGCTCAAGCCTCACGCCAGGACGGCAGCTGGTGTGGCGGTGCCGATTGACGTGCACCTGATGGTGCAGCCGGTGGACGCCCTCGCGGCGGCTTTTGCCGACGCCGGGGCCGACCTGATCAGCTTTCACCCTGACGCCTCGGGCCATGTGCACCGCAGTGTTCAGGCCATCAAGGCCCGGGGCTGCCAGGCCGGGCTGGTGTTTAACCCGGCCCAGCCGCTCGATGTGCTGGACTGGGTGATCGACGACATTGACCTTATCCTCATCATGAGCGTGAACCCTGGTTTTGGCGGCCAGAGCTTCATTGACTCGGCGTTGCGCAAGATTGAGGATGCGCGCCGGCGCATCAGCGCCAGTGGCAAGGACATCCGGTTGGAAGTTGATGGCGGCATCAAGGTGGACAACATCCGGCGCGTGGCCGACGCTGGCGCAGACACCTTTGTGGCCGGCAGCGCCATCTTCGGCAAGCCTGATTACAAAAGCGTGATTGACGCCATGCGCCAAGCGCTGCAACGTTGAGCGGCGCTCAGTTGACGACAGCGCGTCGTTAAAGCGGTTCGAATTTAGGCAAGTCGAGCCGGAACGCGATCGGTCCATCCAGGCTGGCGGACAGCGCTGCGCCTGCATTGTTGACCGATTGCAGCAGCAGGGTGTCGCTGACTTGGCTGCCGACCCTAAACGGCCGTGCTGGCTTGCCATCCACCGCAATCAGGGCATAGCCCTGGTCGTTCTTGCCTGCCACCACGCCACTGATCTTGAAGCGGCTTGCCCCTGAGTCCACCACCACAGCGCTGGTCGCGGCCGGGCTGAGTTGACCCCCACCCAGGACCTGGGCAATGACTTTCGGCGAAGGAGCGGATGGGATTGCCACGACCAGTTTGGAGGTGCTCGGTTCGAGCGCTGGTGAGGTCAGCTTGAGGCCCCAATAGCCTGCGCTGCCGGCAGCCAGGGCCGCAGCCAAAAATGTGGCGATTCGCAGCCACCAGCGTGCATAGGGAAGGGTCGGCATACAAAGATTATCAGCTACGCACGGTATTATCTGCATGAGTCTGTTTCCCCAGGGAGCCCCGTCATGCCACCACCACCTGTCACTCTGCGCCGCCTGATCCAGCGCGGCTTCACCCTGATCGAGCTGATGGTGGTGCTGCTCATCATTGGTGTGTTGGCCGCCTTGATCGTGCCCAATGTGCTGGACCGCGCCGATGACGCCCGCGTCACGGCTGCCAAAACCGACGTCAGCAACCTGATGCAGGCGCTCAAGCTTTACAAGCTGGACAACCAGCGCTACCCCAGCGCAGAGCAGGGCCTGCAGGCTTTGTTGGGCAAACCCACGGTGGACCCGGTGCCTTTGAATTGGCGGCCCTACTTGGACCAGTTGCCCAAAGACCCCTGGGGCAGGCCGTACGTCTATATGAACCCCGGCGTCAAGGGCGAGATCGATGTGATGTCTTTCGGCGCCGACGGCCAGTCAGGCGGCGAGGGCAAAAA
>RFWA01000199.1 GCA_009922295.1 Betaproteobacteria bacterium | reverse complement strand
TAGTTTTGGAACACCATGGCGATGTTGCGTTCCCGTGCCGGCAGGCGTGCGATCTCGCGTTCACCCAACCAGATCTCGCCCGCCGTCGGCGCCTCCAGCCCGGCCAGCATCCGCAGTGTGGTGGTCTTGCCGCAGCCGCTGGGACCGACCAAGACCAGCAATTCTCCGTCTGTGACGTCCAGCGTGAAGTCCTGCACGGCGGCCACTGCGCCAAAGTGTTTTGCCAAGCCGCGGAAAGAAATGGCTGCCATGTGTCCTTGTCCTTTTGTTCACTTGATGCCTGAGGCCAAGAAGGTGTCCATCACCTTGCGCTGGAACAGGAAGAAGACCGCCAGAGCTGGCAGGCTGGCTAACGTGGCGCCGGCCATCAAGCCACCGAAATCGTTGTGGTCAGCCTGCAAAAATTCGCGGATACCGATCTGTACGGTGCGCGACTCCGGCGCATCTGTCACTAACAGCGGCCAAAAATACTCGTTCCAGCAGTCGATGAACAGAATGATGGCCAGTGCCGACAAGACGGGCTTCAGGTTCGGCAGTACGACCAGCCACAGCGCCCGCCAGTGTCCGGCGCCGTCCATCTCGGCGGCGTCAAACAACTCTCGCGGAAAGGAGCGGAAATGCTGGCGTAACAGGAACACGGCGAAAGGCATAGCCAGATTGGGAATCACGAGCGCTCGCCAGGTGTCGAACCACTTCAGGTCGGCGATCATCATGTAGATCGGGATCATGGTCAGCGTGTGCGGGATCATCATCGCGCCCAGCACGGCACCAAACAGCCACTCTCGGCCCGGGAATTCCCAGCGCGCAAAGGCATAGGCGCACAACACGGCAATCACGATCTGGCCGCCGACGCGCAAAGCCGTGGTCGCGATGCTGTTCCACAGATAAAGATGAAACGGCACCTGTTCAAACAGGCGGCGGAAGTTGTCCAGTGTCGGTGCCTGCGGCCACGGGACCAGTGAGTACACCTCGTTGGGCGGCTTGAAGGCCATACCCAGTGCCACCAGCAGTGGCACCACCATGGACAGGCAAAGCAAAACCAGGACCAGATGGCCAACGGCCCGCCACGGCGCACCGAGTGTCATTGCCGCTCCTTATTGTTGGTATTGCACATGGCGATCCAGCGTGCGCATCTTTAGCAAGGTGATGGCCAGTAGAAAAGCGAAGATGATCACCGTACCGGCAGCACCGAAGCCCACGTTGAAGGTGCGAAACGCGTACTGGTAGACCATGTAGAACAGATTGGTCGTGCCATTCTGCGGGCCACCTTCGGTCATGATGTCGATCGGCGTGAACACCTGCTGAATCGCGAAGATCACCGTGGAGATGAAGACAAACAGCGTGGTCGGCGTGAGCAGCGGCCACAGCAGGTGGCGCACTAAACGCCAGTCGCTGGCGCCGTCCAAGCGCATGGCCTCAACATAGTCGCGGTTGATGCTGGCCAGACCGGCCACATACAGCAGCGTATTGAAGCCAATCACCTTCCAGGTGGAGATCAGCAGGATCGTCCAAATCGCGAAATCCGGGTCGGCGAGGACGTTGGGCCACTGCCCGCCAAACAGACGCGCGATCTGCACGAAGTGACCGCTGATGGGGTTCAGCAGCCAGAGGAACACGACCGCCACGACCGTGAAGCTGAACAGCGTTGGCAGAAACAGCAGGGCCCGGTATATCTGGCCCCGGGTCGCCAGCGTCCACACAAATATGGCGATAGGAATGGGCAGCAGCACCTTGAGCGGAATGGACGCAACGATATAGATCAGGGTATTGCGAAACGCCGCATCGAACAGCGGCGAGTTGAAAATACCGCGGTAGTTAGCCGCACCGACCCAGCGCATCGGCTGGTCGGGGTTCATGTTCCATTTCACAAAACTGAGGTAGATGGTGTGCAGCAGCGGCCAGTAGGTAAACACCACCAGCAACACGATCATCGGCGCCAGATACAGGAAAGGCGCCAGGTGCCACTGACGTCCGCGCCTAGCGAGCGGAGTCGTGGCGCCCAGCGGGGGTGCAGTGGCCGCCAGGGACACACTGGGTTTCACTTTTTGAGGTTCACGGACAAGGCCTCGTTAACCTTGCGGACCGTCTCCGGCACGATGGCACTGGCCGGGCGTTTGGCAGCCCACAACTCGTCCAGCATGTTTTTGATGTGCACCTGGGCTTCCAGGGCTCCTTCAGCCGGCCAGGTTGCCGTCGGCAGCGTCTCGGCCATCTGCGCGATCGAGGGGCGCACGAGCGGAAATTCAGCGATGTATTTCGCCATCGCCGGGTCTGCCTGAGGGTTGCGGATCAGCGGCATGTAGCCGGTATCCCGGGACCAGCGGTTGGATACATCCTGCCGCGACAGATAGCGCAAAAGCTTCAGGGAGGCCTCACGACGCGGACCCTCAGGCGCGTGCAGCATGATTGCAGCCCCGGAATTATTGACCCGACGAGGTTGCTCTTTCCAAAGCGGATATTGCGCCACGCCCAGGTCAAATTTGCCCTGAGCGGAGTCTACAAAGCCGCGCAGCGCTGCCGACGAGGTGATGTACATGCCCATCTGGCCGGCCTGAAAAGCCGCGCCCCACTGCTGGTCGTTGGCGACCGGCATGATGCCTGATTTGGCCATGTCTTGCCACATCTGCAACACCGCGACACCTTGCGGGCTGTCGAACTCGGCCTTTGTCCCAGCCTTGTTCAGGTAAGTGGCCCCGGCATTGGTCACCATCACCATCGTGCCGTAGTCACCCATTGAGGCGTGCAGGTGCGCGACGCCAGCCATGCCGGTTCTTTGCTTGATCTGGGTGGCCGCTGCAATCACCTCATCCCAAGTGCGGGGCGCCTTGTCGGCGTCGAGTCCCGCCTTGCGGAAGATGTCTTTGTTGTAGTAGAGCTGCGGCGTGCCGTAGGCATGCGGAATGGCGTAGACCTTGCCGTCGATGCGTCCCGCGTCCAGGAAGTTCGGCAGATAGGCGTCCAGCCATTTGGCGTCGCCGTTCTTGGGATCGTTCAGGGCAACGGCGGGTGTGGCGCCTGCAAAGAAGACGATGTTCTTGCCGATCACCGTGGTCACATCCACCGGGCGGCGGGCGGCCAGCGCGGCCTGCACCTCACCCGTGATCTGCTCGGAGTGCTTGTAGATGTCCTTCACGACCACATCGGGGTTGCTCTTCTGAAAATCGTCAAGGATGGCACGCAGTGTCTTGCCGGGCGCGCCGGTCTGGTAGTGGTAGAAGACGATTTCTGTCGTCGCCTGGGCAGTTGCGGCCATAAGGGCCAGGGCAAGGCCCGCGAAGATCGTACGGATTTTTTCCACTTTGGTTTGCTCCAGATAGATGTCAATGCGCGGGTTGTACCCGTGCCACATGGCAGCCGTGTGACGGTCAACACCGTCGCAACCGATCGTCACCCGTCGTCATCGGTCCGTCATGCCGGCGGGTTAGATTGGTGGCACCCAAGGAGATCAACATGGCCAAATTCAAGCTCATTCAGGTATCTGACACCCACCTCAGCCGCGAGCGCCCTTACTTCGTCCCCAACTGGGATGCGGTGGTCGCGCACGTGAACGCGGCGCAGCCGGATATGCTGCTTAACACGGGAGACATCGCCTTGAATGGTGAAAACGTGCCTGACGATCTGGCCTTCGCCGCCGAGCAACATGGCCGCCTGACCGTGCCGGTACACGCCATTCCCGGCAACCACGACATTGGCGACAACCCGAGCCCAAACAGTCACGGCGCCGGCATCAGTGATCCGCGCCGCGAGATCTACCGCAGCCACTTCGGTGCCGAGCAATGGACCATGGCCGCTGGCGATTGGTTCTTCATTGCACTGAATGCACAGCTGCTGGGCTCTGGGCTACCGGCAGAGGCAGCACAGTGGGCGTTTCTGGAACAGGCCTTCTCCACGGCGGGCGAGCGCCCCGTGGCGCTGTTCCTGCACAAGCCGCTGTTTCGGGATACCTCCGATGAAGCGCATGAGGCCGCAGGCCGCTATGTGCTGCGTGAACCTCGTATGCAACTGCTGAGCCTGATGCGGCAGGCCAAGGTCCGCCTCGTTGCCTGCGGCCATGTGCATCAGCATCGGATGTTCGAGCACGACGGTGTGTGCCATGTCTGGGCGCCCTCCACGGCATTTATCCTGCCCGACGAATTCCAGCCTCGAATCGGCACCAAAGAGGTCGGTCTGGTGGAGTACGATTTTGAGGGCACTGAAGTGGCGGTGCGTTTCGTAACCCCGGCGGGTGCCCAACATCTCAACTTGGTAGATGTACCCGGCGCCTACGGTGACCTGCGTAGCAAGGTGGCGGCGCCCAGCGCTGCGCGCTGATACCTTAGCTGCGTGCCTTATAGGCGACTTTGGCGAGCCTGCTCAAAGACATCCTGGTCGCCCCGTTTGATGCACAAGCCGCGATGGCCTACGGCCGGATCCGCGCAGCCTACAAAGACCGCAACCGCGACGCGCTGGACAAATTGATCGCATCCCACGCGCTTGCTTTGGGCATCACGCTGGTCATCAAGCTAGATTTTGCAGATTGATAGCCACAGAGCATCCCTTATACTCTTTTCGCACGCGGGTGTAGTTCAATGGTAGAACGGCAGCTTCCCAAGCTTCATACGAGGGTTCGATTCCCTTCACCCGCTCCATAGGGTTATCTCGGACCGAATCACGATGACCACCACAACCCTCAACATTGTCTTCCACGGCGCCAACGCCACCAATTTCCGCCAGGGCTTTGAGCGCCTGATCGACGCTCGGCACCGGATCACCGACGTCAGCGACAACCTGGACAATTCTGGTGAGCGGGACTGCTACGAAAACGCCGACGTGATTGTTGGCGTCAAGTTCAACGCCAGCCTGCCCCTGCCGCGGCAGCTGCGCTTGTTTCATGCGCCCGCGGCGGGCACCGACGCGGTCGACTTGGCCCTGTTGCCATCCAGCGCGGCGCTTTGCAACTGCTTTGGCCATGAGGCCGCCATTGCCGAGTACGTGATGACCGCCCTGCTGCTGAGGCATGTGCCCCTGGCCGCCGCCGACGCCGACCTGCGGGCTCAGCGCTGGACCTACTGGGCGGGCCGCCCCACGGCGCTGCGGACCGAGCTGGGCAGCCAAACCATCGGCTTGCTGGGCTTTGGCCATATTGCGCAGGCCATCGCGGCCCGCGCCAAGGTCTTTGGCATGCGCGTGCATGTGGCCAAC
>RFWA01000198.1 GCA_009922295.1 Betaproteobacteria bacterium | reverse complement strand
GCAGTGATGGGCGGCTCGCTAGGCGGCATGCAGGCGCTCGGTTGGGCGCTGCAATACCCGCAGCGGGTGCGGCACGCGGTGGTGGTGGCGGCGGTCGCAGCAGCTACTAAGCACTCTGCCGGCATCTTGCCAGCAAACAAAAGGGCCATCGGGCCCTTTTTTATTGCCGTGCCTTGCGTGACCGCCCGGCAAACAGCCGGTCAAACAGCGGGTTGGGCAGCAATCGCAAGAGCTTGGCCACCAGCCCCATCTGCCAGGGAATCACGCGGTAACTGACGCCGGCCTCAATCGCACGATGGGCACGCTCTGCAAAATCTTGGGGCTGCAGCAAGAAGGGCATCGCGTAGCGGTTGCCGAGGGTGAGCGGCGTGGCCACGTAACCGGGACACAGCGTCACCACATTCACGCCGCTGCCACGTAACTCAAGGCGCAGGCATTCGCAATAGCTGATCAAGGCAGCCTTACTCGGGCAATTGGCCCCATGGCCGGCAAAACCGCGAATGCCGTTCACACTTCCGATGCCCACCAGAGTGCCATGCCGGCGCTGCCTCATGGCCTTGATGAAGGGCATGAAGGTGGCGGCGGTTCCCACATTGTTGGTGGCGTAGGTCAGCGCCATGACGTCCAGGTCGTCGCGCTCTGCCGTGTCGACCCCGACGCTGATGCCGGCACAGGCCACCACCACATCAGGCACACCCTGTTGGCGTAAGCAGGCCTCTCCCGCCGCCACGATGCTGGCTGCATTGGCAACATCTGCACTATAAATTTTATAGCGCTCAGGGCTTATGCCACGCTGCTCAGCCCATGATTTGATCTCGGATTCACGGCGCCCGACCAAAGCCAGCTCAGCGCCCGCCTGGTGGTAGCGCCCGGCCAGGGCTTGACCGAGGCCACTGGCCGCGCCGGTGATGAAGACGAGTCGGGCCATCTTCAATAAAAGCAGCTTTACTTGCCTGGCTTGGGCACCAGCGTGCCACGCACACGGCCTGTCAGCTGCATCACCTGCGCCAAATTGTCAAACTCCATGGCATCGGCGGTGAACTGGTCCTGCCCACGCGTCAGTTGTAATGGCTGCGGGGAGAGCACGCGCTCGGTTTTCATGAAGGCATGCAAGAACTCGCCGCGAAACTCAAACCGCGGCTGCAGCACGCCGGCCTTGTCTGGGACGGGCTCACGCACCACCCGGGCATCGCCAAACAGCTGCAGCTCGGAGGCATCGCCATTGATGAGCGCCCGACTGGCAGTGGCGAGGGTCAGTTGACCTGCATCGTCATAGGCACGGATGCGCACGCCATCAATCTCCAGTGTGTCGACATCCGGGTAATGACGCGCCTGCGCACCGACTATTTCAGACTTGAGGCGGCCACTTCCGTCGTAATTTTTGACCGAAAACTTGTTCAACAGGTAATCAGGCTCATGACGCACGGGCGCTGCGGGCGACGCCTGTACCAGGGCCGGCGTGCTGCGCACCAGCCAGTAGGTGCCCAAGGCCAACACGCCCATCATCAGCGTGGGCAGGTAAAGCGCGGCGCGCTCCCAGACCTGGTAAACCAGCTTCTTCATGCCGCAGCCTCCCGCAGCAGACACGCATACTTGCCGCTGGCAACCAGCAACAGGTCGCAGAACTCACGCACCGCCCCCGCGCCACCAGCGGCCTGCGTGACATGGTGCGCCAGCGCCCGCACTTCCAGATGGGCGTTGGGCGGGGCGCAGGCCAGCGCGGCGCGCTGCATCAGCGCTAGGTCGGGCCAGTCGTCGCCCATGGCCGCAGCCTCTTGCCAGCTCAGTCCCATTGTGGCCAGGATCTGCTCAGCCGCCGGACGCTTGTTGTCGGTGCCCAATTGGACATGCGCAATGCCAAGCGCCTGCAGCCTCAGGCGCAGCGGCTCAGAGTCGCGACCGCTGATCACAGCCGGCGTGATGCCGCCGCGCTGCAGCAGCTCGGGAGGGAGGTTCAGCGCGGGTTGCGGCATCAGATCACCTTGGCCCGCATCAGGTCGTTGCTGTTGAGTGCACCACACAACAGCCCATGCTCATCCAGCACCAGCACGCTCGTAATGCGGCGCAACTCCATCAGTTCGGCCGCCTCCACCGCCAGGGCATCTTGGGCGATGGTGCAAGGCTGAGGGTGCATGACGTCGGCCGCGCTGAGCGTGCGCAGGTCCTGGCCGCGCTCCACCAGCCGGCGCAGGTCGCCGTCGGTAAAGATGCCAAGTACTTGGCCATCAGCGTTCACCACAGCGGTGGCGCCCAGGCCCTTGGCGCTCATCTCGCGCATCAATGCACTGAAGCTGGCATCCGGCCCGACCCGCGGCACCGCCGGGCCTGAGCGCATCACGTCGCTGACATGGGTCAGCAGCTTGCGCCCCAAGGCTCCCCCCGGGTGCGATCGGGCAAAGTCCTCAGCCTTGAAGCCGCGCGCATCGAGCAGCGCGACCGCGAGGGCGTCGCCGAGTGCGAGCTGCACCGTGGTGCTGGCGGTCGGGGTCAGATTGAGCGGGCAGGCCTCTTTGTCAACCGCGCAGTCCAGAAACACATCGGCATGCCGTGCCAGCGTGGAATCAGCCCGGCCGGTCATCGCCACCAGCGGTACGCCCAGACGCTTGAACACCGGCAAGATAGCCGTCAACTCCTGCGACTCTCCGCTGTTGGAGACCGCAAGCACCAGGTCGGCTGCGGTGATCATGCCCAGATCACCATGGCTGGCCTCAGCCGGGTGGACGAACAGCGCCGGTGTGCCGGTGGAGGCCAGGGTGGCGGCGATTTTGCGTCCAATATGACCGCTCTTGCCCATGCCCATGACCACCACACGACCAGACAGCAGCAGCATGCGCTCAACGGCTTGGGCAAAAGCCGAACCGATTCGCTGCTGCACCGCGATGACGGCGGCCGCCTCAATGCCCAGGGCCTCCTGGGCCAGCAGAATAGCGCGGCCAGCCTCAAAAACGGGTGGCGCGGCGGTTCGGGCATTCATCGTGGCATTCTACGGTTGGGTCCGGCGCCCCTGGCCTTGGCGCCTTGTTAGTATGGCGGCATGAGCCCGCTTGAACTGACCCTGCTCTACCTGCTGGCCGCCGTATTGGGCGTGGTGGCCTGCCGCTCGCTCAAGCTGCCGCCCATGCTGGGTTATCTGGTGGTCGGGGTATTGATCGGGCCCAACGCCCTGGCGCTGGCCAAGAACTCCGACGGGGTGCGCCACCTCGGTGAGTTTGGCGTGGTGTTCCTGATGTTTGTCATCGGTCTGGAGTTCAACCTGCCCAAGCTGCGCGCCATGCGCCGCCATGTGTTCGGGCTGGGCCTGCTCCAGGTGTTGCTGACCATGCTGGCCACCACCACCGTACTGCTCGGCCTCGCCTGGCTGGCGCCGGGCCTGTGGGGCATGGGCTGGCAAACCGCGGTGGCCCTGTCAGGCGCGTTGGCCATGAGCAGCACGGCCATCATCGTCAAACTGATGACCGAGCGGCTGGAGCTGGAGTCAGAGCACGGCAAGCGGGTGATGGGGGTTCTGCTGTTTCAGGACCTGGCGGTGGTGCCGCTGCTGGTGCTGATCCCGGCCCTGGCGGCGCCGACCGAGGCACTGCCAGCCACGCTGCTGCTGGCCGGCGTCAAGGCCGTGCTGCTGATCACGCTGCTGTTGGTGGGCGGGCAGCGCGTGATGCGCTGGTGGCTCACACTGGTGGCGCGGCGCCAGAGCGAGGAGCTGTTTGTGCTCAACCTGCTGCTGGTCACCCTCGGGCTGGCCTGGCTGACGGAGTTGGCGGGCCTGAGCCTGGCACTGGGCGCCTTCATTGCGGGCATGCTGATTTCGGAGACAGAGTACAAACACCACGTGGAAACCGACATCCGGCCCTTTCACGATGTGCTGCTGGGCCTGTTTTTCATCAGCATCGGCATGCTGCTGGACTGGCGCCTGGTGCTGGAACGCTGGCCGCTGGTGCTGCTGCTGGTGACGCTGCCAGTGCTGTTCAAGGCGGCGCTGGTGACGCTGCTGGCGCACAGCCTGGGTGCAACGCAAGGCGTAGCCCTGCGCACCGGTTTGTACCTGGCCCAGGCCGGCGAGTTCGGCTTTGTTCTGCTGACGCTGGCCCAGGCCAACGCGCTGGTGCCGCCTGAACTGTTGAACCCGATCCTGGCCAGCATGGTGCTGTCGATGCTGGCCACGCCCTTCATCGTGCAGTACAGCGGCCCGCTGGTGATGCGCTTGGTCAGCAGCGAGTGGTTGCAGCAGTCGCTGCAAATGACCAGCATTGCCCGCAAGTCAATCAACGTCAATCGGCACGTCATCATCTGCGGCTACGGCCGTTGCGGCCAGAACCTGGCGCGCATGCTCGAAGGCGAAGGCATTCCCTACATGGCGCTGGACCTGGACCCAGACCGGGTGCGTCAAGCCGCTGCCGCAGGCGACTCGGTGGTGTTTGGCGACGCTGCCCGCCTCCAGGCCCTGATGGCGGCCGGCCTGGCGCGTGCCAGCGCGGTGGTGGTCACCTACCAGGAGGTCGCTGGCGCCATCAAGGTGCTGGGGCACATCCGTGAGCATGCCCCGCAGGTGCCGGTGATTGTGCGCACCCAGGACGACCACGACCTGGAAGCTTTGCGAACAGCCGGCGCCACCGAGGTGGTACCCGAGGCGATCGAAGGCTCGCTGATGTTGGCCAGCCACGCGCTGGCGCTGGTGGGCGTGCCAATGCGGCGCGTGATCCAGATTGCACAGGCGCAGCGTGACGCCCGATACAGCCTGCTGCGCGGCTATTTTCATGGGGACGACGACAGCTCGGTGGACGAGCTGGAGCAAGAGCGGCTGGCCTCGGTCACCCTGCCGCTGGGCGCGCGCGCCATTGGCCAGCCGGTGAGCCGCCTGGCGCTGCACGCCCTGGACACGCGCGTGGTGAGCCTGCGCCGGCGCAGCGGTCAGAGCTTTGATGCGGCGCTGGACCCGCTGCTGGAAGACGGCGATACCCTGGTACTCAGCGGCAAGCCCGAGCCCCTGGCCAAGGCGACACAAAAATTGCTCAGGGGCTAACCTAGCCATGGGCGTTTGGACGAGCGGACAGGCGCACAATCTGGGTTCCGTGAACTGCTCTTTATAGCGCCATGCCCAACTTCAGCGTTAACCAATACCTTCGCGACCACATCCGTACCGTGCCCGACTGGCCGGCGCCGGGGGTGCAGTTTCGCGACATCACCC
>RFWA01000197.1 GCA_009922295.1 Betaproteobacteria bacterium | reverse complement strand
GGTGCGCGAGCTGCAGGCCAGCCCGGCCTGGCCCGCCGGCCTGGGGCTGAGCGAGCCGGGCGATGCCGCCGAGCGGCTGGGCAACTTGTCGCGCGCCTACCGGGTCAACTTGACTGTGCTGGCCTTGATTGCCCTGTTCACCGGGGCATTTCTGGTGTTTTCGGTGCTCGCGCTGAGTGTGGCCAAACGCGCCCAGCAGTTTGCCCTGTTGGGTGTGCTGGGCCTGGCCGGCCGCGACCGGCTGGCGCTGGTACTGTGGGAGGCGTTGGCGCTGGGCCTGGTGGGTAGCGCCGCCGGCATAGCGCTGGGTTCGGCACTGGCAGCGTTGGCGCTGAAGTTGCTGGGCGGCGACCTGGGCGGCGGCTACTTCCCCGGCGTGGCGCCGCAGCTGCAGTGGCAGGGCGGCGCCGCCTTGCTCTATGGTCTGCTGGGCGTAGCGGCGGCGCTGGTGGGTGGCTGGTGGCCGGCCCGGCAGGCGCAAGCGCTGCCGCCGGCGCAAACCCTCAAAGGCCTGGGTGATACCCGTATGCAGCCGCATCGGGGCTGGATCAGTATGATTTTGATAGCGGCCAGCCTAGCATTGACAAGGGCTCCGGCCATTTTTGACCTGCCGGTGGCCGCTTACCTGTCAATCGCGATGCTGCTGGTGGGTGGCATCGGCGCCCTGCCCTGGCTGATTGGGCTGCTTCTGAACCGGCTCAGCCCCTGGGTGCAGGGCTGGCTGCTGCCGCTGCTGGCGGTCGAGCGGGCGCGGCGTCAGCGCGACAGCGCCGCCGTGGCATTGAGCGGCGTGGTGGCCTCACTGGCGCTGGCGGTAGCGCTGACCGTCATGGTGGCCAGCTTTCGTGACTCGGTCACCGACTGGCTGGACCGGTTGCTGCCCGCCGACCTTTACGTGCGCAGCGCCTCCTCCCTGCGCGAGAGCGACACGCTGTTCTTCAGCCCCACGCTGGTGCAGGCCGCTGCCGCCCTGCCCGGCGTGCGGGCGCTGCGCCCCCAGCGCCAGTTGCCGCTGCTGCTGGACCCAGCGAGGCCGCCGGTGGCGCTGCTGGTGAGCCAGATCGACGACCCGGGCTTGAGCCTGCCGCTGGTCGGCACGGCGCTGCCGGTGCCGCCGGGGCAGATCGGCATCTATGTGAGCGAGGCCATGGTGGATTTGTACGGTGCCAGACTGGGTGAGAGCTTTGCCCCTCTTTTTAAGCATTTTTGGCCTCCAGGCCACGTCCAGACTGGCGATATAGCTACTTTTTTTGTAGCAGGCGTCTGGCGCGACTATGCCCGTCAGTCGGGCAGCATCGCGATGGACCGGCGCGCCTATGAGCGCATCAGCCCGGACCGGCGCGTGAATGACCTGGCCTTCTGGCTGCAGGACAGCGCCAGCCCCGCGGCGGTGCAGCAGGCGCTGCGCGAGCTGGCCGAGCAGGAGGCACCTGGCGCCGGTGCGCTGCTGGAGTTTGGCAGCGCCAGCCAGATCCGCGCCACCTCGCTCAAGATTTTTGACCGCAGCTTTGCTGTGACCTACTGGCTGCAGGCAGTGGCCATCGGCATTGGCCTGTTTGGCGTGGCGGCCAGCTTCAGCGCCCAGGTGCTGGCGCGGCGCAAAGAATTCGGCCTGCTGGCCCACCTGGGCCTGACGCGGCACCAGATTCTGACTGTGGTGACCGCCGAGGGTGCCGTCTGGACCAGCGTGGGCGCCATTGCCGGGCTGGGGCTGGGCCTGGCTGTGGCCGTGGTGCTGGTAAAGGTGGTCAACCCGCAAAGCTTTCACTGGACCATGGACCTGATGCTGCCCTGGCCGCGCCTGCTGCTGCTGTGCCTGGCCGTGGTGCTGGCCGGCACCCTGACCGCCTGGCTCAGCGCCCGCCCCGCCGCCGGGCGTGACGCGGTGCTGGCGGTGAAGGAGGATTGGTAAGGGTGGCCAATAGGTGCTCAGTGATCAGATGAAACAACTGTAAAGTAGCTTAAGAGCTACAATTTGCGCATGTTCGAACTTCTCCACTACCAGACGAAGGATGGTCCAGACCTCTTCGGCCAGTGGCTGGATGGGCTGAGAGATCGACAAGCCAAAGCACGCATTGCCGCCAGGTTGATTCGACTTCAGAATGGAAATTTCGGGGATTGCAAGCCGATTGGTGAAGGTGTTTGGGAACAGCGCATCGACTGGGGGCCCGGCTACAGGGTGTACTACGCAATAGAAAACAAGCGCGTGGTTTTGCTGTGCGACGGGGGTGACAAGCGCACCCAAGGTGCAGACATCACCAGAGCAATTAGCCGATGGAAAGAGTGGCAGACAAGGAGAAAGACGTGAAAGTAATAACCAAACATGACGACTGGCTGTTTGAGCAGCTGAAGGACGCAGAATTTGCAGCCGAATATCTCAACGCTGCAGGAGAAGACGACGACCCAAAGACCTACCTCACCGCGCTTAGAAAGGTTGTCGAGGCTCGTGGGGGCATCGCCTCTACAGCCGAGAAGGCGCATCTTTCGCGCGAGACCCTGTACCGTACGCTGTCCACCCGTGGTAACCCGACCATCAGAACCCTCAACGCCGTTCTAAAGGCCACCGGCTTGAAGTTCGGCGTCACTGCCCACTAGGCAGTTTGGGGAACCCGTGAAGATCGTATTTGCCGGCGCTGTGGCCAGAAGCCGAGTCGACGCCGAACTGCTCAATGGCGAAGCGTGAGCGGCACTTCCAAATTGGCGTTGTCGATGCCCAGCAAGCGGTCCCACAGGCGGAACATTAACCCGTCGTTCCCATTAGAGGACGTGTGGTGGAGGTTATTGGCAAAGCCTCCCTTGCTTCTAGCTGAGTTTTTTCATGCCGGCAATTTGATCAACGGGTCAGCGCAGTCCATACCAAGGGGCTCGAAGTGCTTAAGGTTGCAGGTCAGTAGTAACAGCCCTGCGTTTTGAGACAGCGCTGCAATTGCAAGGTCTGCAAAGCCTGGATGGCGACCTTGAGCAACGGCTGCATCCGAAATTTGACCGACCAGCCGGGCAACTTGTGCGTCCAGCGGCAAGATACGGTCTGCATAGTGTCCAACAGTCCGTCCAACCAGAGATCAAGGCGGTCTGCCCGGTCGACGCCGCCTGCGCGTCGCAATTTGCCAATGCCCTGTGCCATTTCTGCAATAGCGATGCAAGGCAGATAGCGCTGCTTGTGATGCTCTCGCAGCCAACCCTGCAAGGGTGTGGGCACAAACACTTCTCGGCCAGGTGCGAGGACAGACACCACGCTGGTGTCGAGCAAATAGCCGTTAGCCAAAGTCAACGCCTCGCAGTGGCGTCGCGTCGCGCTGGGTCGCTAGCGGCTTAGGCAAGGCCAAAAGATAGTTGGCCAGGTTGGGCATCTCCAGCGGGTAGAGGCGTGCGCCGTCGGCCACCGGCACGATCAGTGCACAGGGCTGACCGTGGCGGCTCAAAAGTGTTGGGCGACCTTTCTCAGCGGCAGCCACCAGCGCAGAAAAACTGGCTTTGGCTTCGCGAATTTGCACTGTTTCCATGGCGATCCCCTGTGACTACATGTAGTCATTTCATGCGAGTTTGAATTGTCATGGCAAGTAAGGCTGGTCATTTGAGGCCTTCGCCAGCAATATCTGGGCACCGATGGCCTCGTCATAGTTCTTGACCAAAATAGACACAAGCCCAATCGATTGCGACAAGGTGGCTCCTTACATGGACAAGGGTTTGGGGAATCTTGACGACCAGGGTCACCTATCTCGAAAAATTACAGATGATTTTTCAAGTAATCAATCACCCAAGGTGGATCACTGTCGCTGGGGAATATCGGATAGTGAACGGTGACAATTTTCCCACCCTTGGCGATGATGCTTAGTCTTTTCAATAAAGTCATGCCAGCAGCCTCAAAAGTTGGAAGGTTCAGCGCTTTTTGAAATTTGAAAGCAACATCACTGACAACGGGAAACGGCAAATGGAGTCGTTCAACCATTTCTTTTTGATAGTCGGTGGTCTGAACGCTCAAGCCAATTACTTCAGCCTTCAAAGCTTTCAGCTCCTGGTAGTGATCTCGGAACGAACAGCTCTGTGGGGTACAACCCCTAGCGCCAGGGATCTGATCCCATCCGTCAGGCAGAGCCACATTGGGCTGTCCCGTCATCGGATAACAGTAGATAACCAAAAAATCCTTAAACGAGCCAAGGTCAATCTGCTTACCGTTTGTAGCTAAGAGGGACAGCCTAGGAAGCGTCATTCCCACAAGGTGTCTGGCTGCCCCGTCATCCTGTGGAATGGGTAGGTCGTCTGGGATTTTGCTTAGGTCAACCATTTGATATCTCCCTTGTTGATGTGAAGCTCCTGCAATTCTATAAGTTGTTATGGGAATTTTGTTTCCCGCCCGAAAAGCCGACAGTCGCAGTGACTGCAGATGGGCCAGTGCAGGCCACTAGGTCTGGAGACGATTGAGCGGCGCATCCGAAGTGCTGTTTTGCACGCTCAGCAGGGGAATTGCCAAAGGCAACTCGCGCACGCTACAGGCCATGCTGTACCGCTGCACTGCGGAACTGGGCGCCACTGTCGCACCGTGGCTTCAAGCAAACTGATTTGCAGCGTTTCACGCCGTTCGATCAGGCCGCGCACCACGTCGGGCATGAAGGCGTAAGCCACGATGGGCATCAGACCCACCCGAACCGTGGGCCGTGTGTCGGCCGAGCCAGCCTCTTGCAAGGCGGCGGCCAGCCAGGCCAGCCTGTGGGTCACCCGGGTCAGCACACGGGCACCGGACGGCGTCAGGCGCCCACCCCGTACGTCTCGATCGACCAAGGTCGCGCCAAAAGCCGTCTCCAGGTCCTTGAGCAAATTGCTTACCGCAGGCTGGCTGAGGTGAAGCGCTTTGGCGCAGGCGGTCAGGGAACCAAGCTGCTCCAGCAAGGCCAGAAAACGCAGATGCTGAATCCGCAAACGCCGCAAACGCGGGATGATGTCGGCTACGCCAACTGAGTCGATAGGGTTTACCATTTTTTGAAACACTGATGATGTCAGTTGAAATATTGAATTTACTTGATGACCCGATCGGGTGATACTGAGCTCTGCAAAACACAAATGTCAGGAGACTACCCGTGCCATTCACATTCAACTCGCACGCCAAGACCCGGTCGCTAACCCGCTGGCTGCTAACAATTGGCGTTCCATTGGCCCTGTCGCTCGCTATGGGCGCCGTTCAGGCGCAGACCTGGCCGACAAAAACCGTCAAGATCGTCGTGCCCTT
>RFWA01000196.1 GCA_009922295.1 Betaproteobacteria bacterium | reverse complement strand
CTCGGTGGCGCTGAGCTGGCCGACAAGGCTGTACTTGCTGCGCGCCTGGCCAAGACCGACCTACTCACTGATATGGTGGGCGAGTTCCCCGAGCTGCAGGGCACCATGGGCGCCTACTACGCACGCAATGACGGTTTGAGCGAGGACATTGCCAACGCCATCTCCGACCACTATTGCCCGCGGTTCGCTGGCGATCACTTGCCCACCAACCCTGTTGGCGTGGTGGTAGCCCTAGCCGACAAGCTTGAAACCCTGGTGGGCATGTTCGGCATCGGCAATCTGCCGACCGGTGACAAGGACCCGTTTGCGCTGCGCCGGCATGCTCTTGGCGTGATTCGAATGCTCGTCGAAGCAGATCTGGCGTTGCAGATATTCCCACTCATTAACGTTGCATACGATACATACAAGGGTTTACTCGAAAAAACTGAACAATTCGTAAGAGATGAGTTGGGCGGTTTCTTCGTTGAGCGAATACTGGTCTTGTACAAGGACGAAGGACCCAACATCTCGGCTGTACTTCATGCTAGCGGGCTAAGTTACTGGTCAGAGATACCAAAACGCCTCGCGGCCGTGCGCGCCTTTGCCCAGTTGCCCGAGGCGTCAGCCCTGGCCGCTGCCAACAAACGCATTGGCAACATCCTCAAAAAAGTGGCCGAGGTGGATGCCCATGTCAGCCCGGTGCTGCTCAAGGAGCCGGCGGAGATGGCCTTGTACAGCGCCATGCAGGCGGTGCTGCCCCGGGCGCAGGCGCTGTTCGTGGGCGGTGACTACACCGGCTCGCTGCAGACGCTGGCGGCGCTGCGTGCGCCGGTGGATGACTTCTTTGATGGTGTCATGGTGAACGCCGAGGAGATGGATTTGCGGCTGAACCGCCAGGGCCTGCTCAAAAGCCTGTTCGAGGCGATGAACCGCGTCGCCGACCTGTCGCGGCTGGCAACCTGAGGCGCCCGCATGAAACTCGTGATCCTTGACCGCGATGGCACCCTCAACGAAGACAGCGCCGACTACGTGAAATCGCCCGAGGAATGGACGCCGCTGCCGGGTGCGCTGGAGGCCGTGGCCCGGCTCAACCACGCCGGCTGGCATGTGGTGGTGGCCTCCAACCAGTCGGGACTGGGCCGCGGCCTGTTCGATGTGTCCACGCTCAACGCCATGCACGCCAAGATGCACCGCATGCTGGCCGCTGTGGGGGGCCGGGTCGACGCTGTGTTTTACTGCCCGCACGGCCCGGACGAGCGATGCCGCTGCCGCAAGCCTGAACCTGGCCTGTTTGGGCAGATTGGCGAGCGCTACGGTGTGGACCTGCGGGGGGTGCCGGCCGTCGGCGACTCGCCGCGGGATGTGCTGGCCGGCATGGCTGTGGGCTGCGAGCCGCATCTGGTGTTGACCGGCAAAGGCGAGATGTATGCCCGTCGCGGCCTGCCGGACACCTTGCCAGCAACAACCCAAGTGCACCAGGATCTCGCCGCTTTTGCCGATGCGCTGATCGCGCGCGGTCATCGTTGACCATGAATTTGATCCGCTCCATCCTGCACATGGGGTGGATGCTCGTCACCGTCATACCCTGGGGCATCGGGGTGGTGCTGTTGTCACTGCGTGTGCGCGGCGCGCCCTTGTGGTGGTTTGCCGTCAATTGGATGCGGGTCGTGATGTGGGGCACGCGCGTGATCCTTGGAGTGCGGTTCCAAGTTCATGGCATGGCCAACCTGCCCGATGGCGCCGCCAGCCCCGCGATCCTGCTGGTTAAACACCAGTCGACGCTGGAAACACTGTTGTTGCCCACACTGATGCCGCACCCACTGGCCTTTGTGTTCAAGCGCGAACTGTTGAAGATTCCTTTTTTTGGCTGGTCGATGGCGCGTTTGGACATGATTCACATTGACCGCGAGTCCCGTGCCCAGGCGCTCAAGCATGTCGTCAGCCAAGGTAAGACGTTGCTTGGGCAGGGGGTCTGGATCATCATGTTTCCGG
This sequence comes from Betaproteobacteria bacterium, assembly GCA_009922295.1. GTDB lineage: Bacteria > Pseudomonadota > Gammaproteobacteria > Burkholderiales > Burkholderiaceae_C > Rhodoferax. The sequence goes on along the minus strand of RFWA01000196.1, from coordinate 3,284 downwards.
AAGGCACCCGAATGGCGCGCGGCGAGAAGGGCACCTACCAGACGGCGGGCACCCGACTGGCGGTAGACACTGGTGCGCCGGTGATTCCGATCGCGGTGGCGTCAGCCCGCTGTTGGCCGCGCAAGGGTTTTATCAAGTCGCCCGGTGTGGTGGACGTGTCGATCGGCCCGCCCATCGCCAGCGTTGGCCGCGAACCCAAGGCGCTGATGCGAGAGGCGGAGGCCTGGATTGAGGCCGAGATGCGCCGCATCGACCCCGAGGCGTACCACTGAGTCCCCAAGCATGCATCCGCTGTTGCGTTACACGCTTGATCTTTTTGAGCCAAATACCTCGCCAGCCCCCGTCAATACTGAATTTATAGCTATTGAATCTGTAGCTAAAAAGCCCTATCAGCCCGGTGCCACGCTGGAGGCCGTCACGGCGCCAGCGCGGTTCCAGCATCCGCTGGCCAACCGCGAGGCTCGGCTCGGGGAGGCCCTGGTGGGCTTCCAACTCAAGCGCGGCAAGCGCCGCACCATTGGTTTTTCGGTCGGGCCTGATGGGCTGGTGGTTAGTGCGCCCAAGTGGACGCCGCTTTACCAGGTGGACGCCGCGCTGGCCGAAAAATCGGGCTGGGTCTTGCGCAAGCTGGCCGAAACCCGTGCGCGACAAGAGCGCTTGCAGGCCAACAGCATCGACTGGCGGGACGGCGCGAGCCTGCCTTTTCTGGGCCAGACCGTGCGGCTGGTCATAGATCCGAGCCATGCGTTTGCTGCAGTGGGGGGAGCGCTGCTGCCTGGTACCGACGGCACGCAATGCCTGCAACTGTCACTGCCGCAGGCTGCCGCTCCGGAGCAGATTCGCGACGCGGTGCAGGCGTGGCTGATGCGCCAGGCCAAGACCCTGTTCCAGCAGCGGCTCGACCACTTTGCGCCGCTGTTGCAGGTCCAGTGGCGCAAGCTCACACTCAGCAGTGCTGGCACGCGCTGGGGCAGCGCCCGGGTTGATGGTTCGATCCGGCTGCACTGGCGCCTGATTCACTTCAGGCTGGCAGTAATCGATTACGTGGTGGTGCACGAGCTCAGCCACCTGCGGGTGATGGACCACAGCCCGCGCTTCTGGGACACCGTGCGCGCCGTGGTACCCGACTACGCCAGCCTTCGCGGGCAGCTTAAGGACGAGGCCATCCCGCGCTGGCTTTAAGGGCTGGTGGCCTTCTGGCGCGCCTCGCGTCTCGCTACCCAGACCGTGGCTACGCTGATCAGCAGGCCACCGGCGATGGTGTTGAGTGCCGGCACATCGCTGAACACGAGCCAACCCATGATTGCAGCCCACACCAGCTCTAGAAACTTGGCCGACTGGGTGGCTGAAATGTCGGCTGACAGGAGCGAGCGAGTCAGGCAGTAGTGGCTCGCGCTACCCAGCGCACCGCAGACCAGAAAGATCAGCCACTCCATGGCGGTCGGCGGCTGCCAGTTGATCAGCGCCAAGGGCAGACTGAACAGCGACACCGTGATGGTCTGCCAAAGCAGGATGGTGCCGGTGTTTTCATAGCGAGTCAGTGCCTTAGTCACCAAAAAAGAGGCGGCAAACAGTGGCGCCGAGCCCAACATCGTCAGGTGGTAGAAGCCATTGCCGCCCGAGCCGGCCGCCAGTTTGGGACCCACCACAATCAGGACGCCGATGAAGCCCAGCAGCGTGGCCAGCCAACGGTCCCAGCGCATCGGCTCCTTGAAAAAAACATAGGCGCCGAGCATGATGAACAGTGGCGTAGTGAAGCTGATGGCAGTTGTATCGGCCAGCGAAATGTGCGGCAGTGCCAAAAACCACAGGCACATGGCCACCGTGTGCAGTGCGCCGCGGGCAAACTGGCCCACGACCTGTTGCGGTCGGTAAGCCGCCATGCCACCGGCCCAAACCATGGGCAGCAGCACCAACAGTCCGAAGAGATAGCGCAAAAATTGGATCTGAAACGGGTCGATGCGCATCGCCAGCAGGCGCATCAACACGTTGAGGAAGGTGAACAGCAACCCGGCCGCTGCCGCCCAAATCAGGCCACGGGTGGCGTCGGGCAAGTGCAGCGTGTATCGCTGCACAACAGCATGAATGCGACGCTGCCAGTGTCCCAGCCCGGGGCGCGGCGGTCCGGGCTGGGACCGTTCAGGTGGCATGGGCCTGATCGGCCGGGCCCGCTGCTGCGGTGGCGGTTCGGGACGAGAAGCGGTAGATGCCATCGTCACTGACGCGGCGCTGCAGTCGGCCGTCGTGCCAGAGCAGGTGCAAATGGGCAATCGATTCGCCCATCGCAAACGTCGTCTGATGCAGATCGAGCGCACGCTTGAACAGCACGGGCAGCACCTCGGCGGCACTACAGGGCCGCTCGTCACATGCCGCCAGCACCTCGGCCAAGCGCTCGGCATGGTGCGCGTGCAACTGGTCGATCCGCCGGTACAGGCCTGTAAAGGGCTTGCCGTGCGAGGGCAGTGTCAGGGTCTGGGCGTCGAGGGAGCGGAAGCGGTCGATCGAGTCCAGAAACTGGCGCAGCGGGTTGGCCTCGGGTTCCTGGTCGTAGACGCTGACGTTGGTAGAGATACGCGGCAGCATCATGTCGCCGCCGATCAGCAGCCCGAGCTCGGCGCAATGCAGAGAGATGTGCTCTGGCGCGTGGCCATAGCCGCTGATGCACTGCCAGTGGTGGCCGCCAACGCTCAGGGTGTCGCCGTCCTGCATCCGGCGGTACTGGTTGGGCATGGAGGGCACCAGCGAAGGAAAGTAAGTGGAGCGGGCCGCTACCTGTTCCATCGCGTCCGGATCGTTAAGCCCATGCCGGGCAAAAAAGGCGGCAGCCGATTCGCCCCCGAAACCGGTTGGTCCCAGAGTGCCGATGCGCGCCATGCAGTAGTCGGTGGCACTGATCCACAGCGGCGCCTGCCAGCGCTCGCACAGCCAGTGCGCAAGGCCCACATGGTCAGGGTGCATGTGGGTCACGATCACCCGCAGGATCGGCAGGCCGTCAAGTTCCTGGTTAAAAATCTGTTCCCACTGGGCGCGGGCGGCGTCATTGCTGATGCAGCAATCCACCACGCTCCATCCTTGCACACCGTCCAATTCGTCGCGCAGCAACCACAGGTTGATGTGGTTGAGGGCGAAAGGCAGCGACATGCGGATCCATTTGACGCCGGGTGCTACAAGCATCGCGGCGCCCGGCGCAGGCAGGGCATCGCCAAACGGGTAGTGCAGCTGTTTTTCCAGTTCGTTCAATGGTGCTCCTGAATTGCGGGATAATTGACGTTTACGTAAACGTC
>RFWA01000195.1 GCA_009922295.1 Betaproteobacteria bacterium | reverse complement strand
ATTCGGGGGCGCTGACTGAGTGCCCAAGGCCTGCCGCAAGAGCGACAGCACAATCACGATCCGGGTAAACCCGGTCATCATTAGCAACACTGCTGGCAGAAACGACAGGGCTGTGAAAAACAGCAAGGTCTGGACTGGCACGGAAAAACTCATGCCAGATCCCCCAGTGCCCACCAACAGGGGTAACTGCCCCGCCGTTTGAGCCCATGCTGGCGACAGACCGCCAAACGTGATGCCACACGCCGCCCAGAACTTAAGGTTGACGGAAGACCCCAAGCAACCTAAGTACCGTTTGAAAACCAAGAATTTCGCCATCACACGCGGCCCGAATCCGGGACGGGTACCCCATCCGATACCTGCGGTTCCGCCCTTAGGTCGACGCTGTGCAGCAAGGTGATTGTTTGCGCCGTGACTCCAAGGGTGAGCCGGACGCGGGCATGATCTGGCCCCTGCTCGACGGTCACCACCCTTTGGTGAGGACCGACCGCCAAGACCGACACGATTTTGGCTGCCGAGTCGGCTCCAGCCACGCTGCCCAGTGCCCTCTGCTTCAGCCATTTCACAGCCATCGGTAACAAGGCCAATAAAAAAACGACAACAGCGACCCACCCTAGCGTCTGCGTCATGAGCGCTTCATCCTTTGCTGACTCTACGCAGACGCTCCGACGGCGTGACAACGTCCGTCAGCCGGATGCCGAATTTGTCGTTCACCACAACGACCTCGCCCTGGGCAATCAAATAGCCATTGACCAGTACGTCCATCGGCTCGCCAGCCAGGGCATCGAGCTCAACCACAGAACCCTGGCCCAACTGGAGGATGTGCTTGATAGGAACCCGAGTACGGCCCAACTCCACCGACAATTGCACCGGGATGTCCAGCACGCGGTTGATGTCGTTGATCGGCACATCACCAGAGGGCGGCGCGCCCGAGAACCCGCGCGATGGCTCGCCCGAAAGTACACTGCCTGGCTCAATGCCGCCAGCTTCCGAGGAGCGTTGCTCTTGAAGCGCCTCCGCCCAACTTGCCATGCCGTCGTCTTCGGTCCCGTTTTCGTCAATTGCCATTTTTATCTCCCATCCAGGCGAGGTCATTCCCGCGCAAGCTTCTGTCAATTCTCAACGCATACTTAGCGTTGTGCGTACCATACTGGCATTCAAATACCGGCACACCCGCAACCGTGGCTTCGATTTTTGATTTGCGGTCCAACTCAATGAAATCCCCAGGCTTGATCGCCATCAGCTGCTCAATCGTGGCATTGGCGCGGGCCAGCTCAGCCACCAGCACCACCTCGGCCGCCTGAATTTCCTGCGTCAGCACGTTCACCCAGCGTCGATCCACCTCGACTGAATCGCCCTGAGTAGACGAATACAACACATCGCGAATCGGCTCTAAAGTCGCATACGGCATGCAGAAATGAATGGCGCCCGCGATATCACCGATTTCAACCTGGAAATGTGTTGACACAACAATTTCACTGGGCGTTGCAATATTGGCAAATTGCGGCTGCATTTCCGAACGCTGGTACTCCAGCTCGAGCGGGTAAATGCCCTTCCAAGCCTTTTTGTACTCTTCGGTGATCACCCCCACCAGTCGGTTAATGATGCGCTGTTCAGTCTGCGAAAATTCGCGTCCCTCAATCCGCGTCTTGAACTTTCCGGCGCCGCCATACAACATCTCTATGATGCCGAACAACAAGGCCGGTTCGCACACAATCAAGCCGCTGCCGCGCACAAGCCCACCCGCAAATTGCGAGCAAACCGTTCATTGACGATCTCCATCGAGGGCATACGCCCACGAACAATGCGCTCTTGGCTGGAGATGCTGTAAGCCCGAACCTCACCTTGCTCCTGCAGCTCGTCTGCCAGCTTCTGACTTTCGCCGGTCACGCCTTCCAGCAGCGCGTCGACTTCGTCCTGGGAGAGAAAGGATTCACTCATAAATGGCTGGCGAATTCGAAGTTACTGAACGATGAAACTCGAGAACAGCACAGCCAGCACCGGACTATCGTTCACTGGTGTCTTCTCTGTCGCCTTCTTTTTGGTCTTTGCAGCGTCCTTTTTTGGCTTTGCTGCCGCGTCGGGCACGGACTGGAAGGGCTTCGATGCCTCCAGCAGAATGTCTGCTGCCAGCTTTTCCTTGCCCTCAATGGCCAATAATTCCTGCGCCGTGCGCTGAGACACCAGCAACAACACACCACTTCGTATGGCGGGCATGAAGGGCTTCACCTTGTCTACGGCCTTTGAGTCTGCCAGTTCCAGCGTGATACCAATCTGTGCCACCTTCTCACCACCCGGATCAGCCAAATTAACCACCATGTTGTCTAGGGCCAGATAAGTTGGCGGTCCTTTGGGCGCCAGATGCACAAGCTCCTCGCCATCTTCGCCTGCCGCATTTTTTTTACTGAGCAGGAAAAAGGCCCCGCCACCCACCAGCGCAAGTACTAACACCGCAACGCCAACGATCAGCAAAAGTTTTTTGCTCTTGGGTTTAGCACTCGAAGGCTCGGCAGCGTCGGACTTATCGGCATCAGCTTTGGTAGCCACTTCTTTTCCTTAGGGACAACAGTTTGAACCCCGATTATTGAGCATAATGACATTCATGGTGTCAAGATCAGGGCTGTAAAAGTCGGCCTATCGAGCCAATCAACCCCTCGGTTACACGAACAAGTCGACGGTTCGTCCCGAAACGGCTCGGCCACGAGGGGCTGCCAATGCCACATCCGGCTCCACCAGGCTGACCCCTTTGTGCCTCGCTCCAGCGCGTTCGCGCTGCGCCTGCGCTCCTGCGCGGTCCTGGCCAGACGCGCCTACCGAGACCCCCGCAAGCACAAGCCCTTCACTGGCCAACAGTTCCTTCAAATGGGACATGGCGCCTTCAATCACGTCGCGCACATCGGCGCGATCGGTCCTGAAACCGATTTGTGCCTCACCATTTGCGAGAGAAATACTGACTTCAATCGGTTCAGCACCAAAGCCGTCAAGCTTCAGTTCGGCTTTTTGAACACCCTGGCTGACCCAGTAACTCACCGTGTCCGCCAGCATGGTGTCAGTCGTCTGCACAGCCACGACTTCGGGTGGGGCCATGATCTCTCCCGACGCCCCGGTGGCTGCTTGCATAACGCTGCCCGAGCCTTCAAAGCTGGATAAGGCCAATCGCCCCAAGGGTTTGTCCAAGTTCGCCCCCGATTGCCGCACGAGCCCGTCTCCCAGGCCGCTAGCGGCCAACAGACCGGCCAACGCTGGCTCCCGTGAAAAAGCTTCCAGACGCCCGCCATGGGTCTCCAGTTTTTCGGCGGCCCTGGCGACTGATGCGGCCGACTGGCGACTGTCTGCCGGATCTGGCGTTACCGACTGCGGGTCAGTCACAGCAATTTTTCCGGCCGGTAGGGGCGCCTTAACTGCAGGGTCAGGGACGACGCCATTCAAAGCTGACGCCGATACTTCCTCTGGCTGAGCGGTCTTCAACCCGTTCTTGCTGCCGGAGCCCGTGGCAGCTTGCGCCAACGGTGCATCGGTCTGGGCGCCGGCGGTCTCCCTGGCGGCTTCCGCTTGACCGGCCAGCGCCAGGAAAGCGGCCAAATCCAGCGCTGGCGGAAGAGCCGGAAGCGTCAGTGGTAAATCTTCTTTAGCACCATCCGGTAAGGCATCCTGCGCGGCTGCCGGCTCCCGGTCACCGATCTCCTTGGTCGAGCCGGCAAGGAGTGTCGAAAAACTGCTTAGGCCATCAACAGAAGCGCGATCCTGCGGACCCGCCTCAAGCGGGCTGCTTGACCTAAGCCCAGCGCTGGCCGCCTTGGGTTGGGGACTTGGTGGGGCGGCTATTCCGATACTCATCGTCGATCCTCTTATAGAGTTTGCTGTGCGGTCCGCCGGGTTTGCATGGCGGCAAATTCATCCATCTCTTTTTGCTCTCGGCGCGCCTGCACCAAGGCCAATTCAGCTTCATTGCTTTTAAGCACCTGCTTCAAGCCGGTCACCCTGAACTCGGTTTCGAGCCAGTGTGTGTGCGCGCGTTCGACCTTGCTACCCCACTGCCCCAGGACCCCCTCCTGCAAGATCACCGCCTGGTGGAGGCGGTCCATGAACTGGTAGTGATGCCGCATCATTTCAGTGGTCACGCTGATCTGGGCGGCCCTGGCCCAACGGGCCTCGGTTTCGTCGGCATAGGTTTTCAGCTGGCTCATCTGCTCTTGTGCAAGCGATTGAGACTGCTGCATTTGCAGCAGAATGGCCGCTGCCTGGTCTCTGCGCAGGGTGGCCACCTGGATCGCAAGCCGGACACTTTTTATGCCAGCCATTGCGCCACCACGCCATTGGCCGGGTTCATGCCAGCGCCTCGCGACTGCCCATGGCGGTCAACATGTCCTGCGTGCTGTCCCGCAGGCTGGCAGGCTCATGCATATCCTGACGCAAGAAAGCTGACATGCCCTCATGCAAACGGATGGCCTCGTCCAGACCCGGGTCAGAGCCGCTCGCATAGGCACCAATCTGCACCAGATCGCGGCCCTTTTCATAACGGGAATTGATGGCCCTGAAGCGGCGCGCCATTTCAAAATGCTGGCGGGAGACGACGTTGTGCATCACCCGAGAGGCCGACTGCTCAATGTCGATGGCCGGAAAGTGGCCTGCTTCGGCCAGCGAACGCGACAGCACGATGTGACCGTCCAGGATGGCTCTGGCCGCATCTGCAATCGGGTCCTGCTGGTCGTCGCCTTCAGAAAGTACGGTGTAAAACGCCGTGATCGAGCCAACACCATCGAGCCCATTACCGCTGCGCTCCACCAGCTGCGGCAACTTGGCAAAGCAGGACGGTGGGTAGCCTTTGGTCGCAGGTGGCTCGCCAATGGCCAGCGCAATTTCACGTTGTGCCATGGCGTAGCGGGTCAGCGAATCCATGAGCAGCAACACGTGGCGGCCCTTGTCCCTGAAATTTTCGGCAATGGCCGTGGCGTAAGCCGCGCCCTGCATGCGCAGCAGGGGTGGTGCGTCGGCTGGCGCCGCGACCACCACCGACCTGGCACGCCCATCTGCGCCCAGAATATCCTCAATAAACTCTTTGACCTCACGGCCCCGCTCGCCAATCAGGCCGACCACGATCACGTCGGCTTCGGTGTAGCGGGCCATCATGCCGAGCAGCACACTTTTGCCCACGCCAGACCCGGCAAACAAGCCAATTCGCTGGCCACGCCCAACCGTCAGCAGGGCATTGATGGCGCGCACCCCGGTATCGAGCTGCTCTCGCACCGGCGCGCGGTCCATCGCGTTGATCGGCTGACGGTTCAAGGGCTGGGCGGCCACATCCAGCATGGG
>RFWA01000194.1 GCA_009922295.1 Betaproteobacteria bacterium | reverse complement strand
TGTTTCGTCGCACCGAAGACGTGTTGCCGATTGCGCAGCAGGCGATCCAGATCGGTGCCAAATGCCTTTGGCAACAAATTGGGGTGATGAACCTGGAGGCCGACGCCCTGGCCCGCGACGCAGGCATGGACTCGGTGATGGACCGCTGCGTCAAGATCGAGCATGGCCGCTTCTTTGGCGGCTTGAACCTGGTCGGTGTCAATACTGGCGTCATCTCGGCCAAGCGGTTTTCGAACAAGGCCTGAATGTCATGACCGATCACGTTTTTCAAGCCGAGACCCTGGCGATCCACGCTGGCCAGGTGCCCGACAGTGCCACTGGCGCGCGGGCCCTGCCGATCTACCAGACCAGCAGCTTTGTCTTTGACAGCGCAGACCATGCGGCCAGTCTGTTCAATTTGCAGACCTTCGGCAACATCTACTCCCGCTTGTCCAACCCGACCGTGGCGGCACTGGAGGAGCGGGTGGCCGCGCTGGAGGGCGGGCGTGCCGGCTTGGCCTCTGCCAGCGGCATGGCCTCGGAGGCCATGGCCTTGATGACCCTGCTGCAGCAGGGCGATCATGTGGTGGCGGCGGGCGCCCTGTACGGCGGCAGCGTGACCATGCTGGCGGTGAGCCTGAAGCGTTTCGGTATAGAGACGACCTTTGTCGATGCCAATGACCCCTTGGCCTTTGCGGCGGCAATGCAGCCCAATACACGCGCCGTTTTCGCCGAGAGCATGGGCAACCCCAGCCTGACGGTGCTGGATATTGCGGCTGTGGCGGAGGTTGCACACGCCCATGGCGTGCCTTTGATCGTTGACAACACCGTGCCGTCGCCGTTTTTGTGCAACCCCTTGCGCCATGGCGCTGACATTGTGGTCCACTCCGCCACCAAGTACCTGGGCGGCCACGGCACCACGCTGGCAGGGGTGTTGGTGGAGAGCGGCAAATTCCCGTGGGACAACGGCAAGTTTCCCGGTATGACCGAGCCTTCGCCAAGTTTTCATGGCGTCAAGTTCTATGAGACTTTTGGCGATTTTGGCTTCACCATGCGGGCACGCATGGAGGTGCTGCGGGTTTATGGGGCCACGCTCTCGCCATTCTCGGCCTGGCAGATCCTGCAGGGCACCGAGAGCCTGCATGTCCGCATGGAGCGCCACTGCAGCAACGCGCGCCGGGTGGCCGAATTCCTGAAAGCCCACCCGCTCGTCAGCTGGGTCAACTACCCCGGTTTGCCCGATCACCCGCAATACGCCCTGGTGCAAAAGCAGATGCGACAGGTCGATGGCGCACCGGGCGCATCGGGCTTGATGGCCTTTGGCGTCAAAGGGGGTCTGGCTGCTGGCGTGCGCTTTATCGAGGCGGCTCAATTCATGAGCCACCTGGCCAACATCGGTGACACGCGAACCCTGATCATTCACCCGGCGTCCACCACGCACCGGCAACTCGATGCCGAGCAACAGCTGTCTGCCGGCGTCTTGCCCGACATGGTCCGGCTATCCGTCGGGATCGAGCATATTGACGACATTTTGTGGGACATTGATCAGGCCCTGCACGCATCTGATCGGGGATGATGCCAATCCGCTCCCTGCGCCCTGGCGACCCCGCTTGCCCTTAAGCTTGCGCTTTAGCTTACCCTTGTCCATGAAAGATTTTGACTATGACAACCCAAACCTCCCGCGCCATCCGCATTGACCAGAACGGCGGCCCTGAACAACTCAAACTGGTTTCGGTGCAGGTGGGCGACCCCGGCCCCGGCGAAATCCGTATTCGCCACCACGCGGTGGGCCTGAACTTTATTGACGTCTACCAGCGCAGCGGCCTGTACACCCTGCCCATGCCCCTGCAAATGGGCATGGAAGCAGCCGGCGTGGTCGAGGCGGTGGGCGAGGGCGTGACGCACCTGCAGGTCGGCGACCGTGCCGCCTACGCCAGCCAGCCCCCGGGCAGCTACTGCGAGTTGCGGGTGATGCCGGCCAAGTGCGTCTGCAAGCTGCCCGACGCCATTTCCTTCGAGACCGGCGCGGCCATGATGCTCAAGGGCCTCACGGCCCAATACCTGCTCAAGCGCACCCTGCCCCAGGGTGGCCTGCAAGCCGGTGACTTTGTGCTGTTCCACGCCGCCGCCGGTGGCGTTGGCCTGATCGCCTGCCAATGGGCGCGCGCCCTGGGCCTGCAACTGATCGGTACCGCCGGCTCGGACGCCAAGTGCGCGCTGGCCAAGGAACACGGTGCGTCGCACGTCATCAACTACGCCACCGAAGACTTTTTGGCGCGGGTGAAGGACATCACCGGCGGCAAGGGCGTCAAGGTGGTGTACGACTCGGTCGGCAAGGACACCTGGGACAAATCGCTCGATTGCCTGGCACCTTTTGGCTTGATGGCCAGTTTTGGCAACGCCTCGGGTCCGGTGGGCCCGTTCGCGCCCGGCATCCTCGGCGTCAAAGGCTCGATCTACGTCACGCGCCAGACCCTGTTCAGCCACATTGCCACGCGCGAAAGCACGCAGGTCATGGCTGACGATCTGTTTGAAGCTGTGACCAGTGGCAAGGTCCACATCCGCATCGACCAGCGCTACCCGCTGGCCGAGGTGGCGCAGGCGCACCGCGACCTGGAAGCTCGCAAGACCACCGGTTGCTCGGTGCTGACGCTCTGAACTGGCTTACCCCTGACCCAGCTTGGCTGGCCGCATTGACGGCCAGCGCCCTTCAGCCGCCCCATCAACCGCGTGTGCCGCTGCTGTGCGGGGCGTACAACGTTGGCTCGGTAGAGCCTGAGTTTTTAAGCCAAATTGGCCTCCAGCCCTTGTCGGATGGACGTTTCATGCTACAAAAAGAGAAGCATGAAGGCGGTATGGCCTGGCGCATCCACGGCGACTTGTCGGCCACCTTGGCACAGCTGGCGCTGGCGCTGCGTGGGCAGTCACCCTACGTGGCAGCCCAGTGGCGCGATGAGGCGCTGGCGGTGTGCAGCGATGGCGGGCAAACCGTCGGTCAGGTAGAGCGTGGCGCCGTTCGGCCACTGGGCATTGCCACGCAAGCGGTGCATCTGGTCGGGCATGCAGCAGACGGCCGGATCTGGGTGCAGCAACGTGCGCTGAACAAAGCCAACGACCCTGGCCTGTGGGACACGCTGATGGGCGGCATGGTGTCGGCGGCAGATACCGTGGCCACGGCCCTGGTGCGCGAGACCTGGGAAGAAGCCGGTTTGCGTGTCAACGATTTGCAGTCGGTTGCGCCGGGTGGCAGGGTCACCCTGCGGCGCCCCACCGAGCCGGGCAGCGCCGGCTACATGGTCGAGCAGATCGACTGGTATAGGGCCGTAGTGCCTGATGGCTTGGAACCCGTCAATCAGGATGGCGAAGTGGCTCAGTTCGCCCTGCTGGACCGGGCCGAACTGTTGCACCGGCTGGCGCAGAACCAATTCACGACCGAGGCGGCGTTGATTCTGGTGGCGGCGTTGCAGCGCTGACCGGCCACAGGGGCTCCAACACCGACTGTCGCAACCGGCTAGGCGCCAGAACGCCTGCCGCATCTAGGATGGGGTAGGCGATAGAGCAGATGTGCGAGTTGATGCGTTTGAGGTCGCTGATCAGGTCAATATGCAGTGAACTGGTCTCAATGCTTTGCAATGTGTTGACCGACAAGCGCGCCAGGTGGGTGGTCGCATACTCGCGCTCCAGGTCGCGAAAGCGGGTTTTCTCCTCCAGCAAGCGCTGCGCATCGCGCACGGTGCCGTTCAGGAACACGCTCATGCCCAGGCGCAGGTTGTCGATCAGGCGGCGGTGCAGCTCGGTGATCTCGTTCATGCCGGCCTCAGAAAATTCGCGGCCCGGGTTGATTTTCTTGTCTTCAATGTCCATCAGCACGCGTTCGACGATGTCGCCTATCTGCTCCATGTTGATGGTGAAGCTGATGATGTCTGTCCAGCGCCGGCCTTCGCTTTCGCTCAAGGCCTCGCGTGAGATCTTGGTCAGGTAGTACTTGATGTCCGAGTACAACTCGTCCACCGTGTCATCCATTTTTTGCAGTTCCTGCGCCAGCTTGCGGTCGTTCTGACGGATCACCTGCATAACCCCCAGCAACATGGTCTCCACCACGTCGGCCTGGTGCATGGACTCCCGCACCGCGCAAGAGATGGCCAATGACGGCGTCGCCAGCGCAGACGCATCCAGATGCCTCTGCCGTCCGGCCACCGTGGTCTTGGCTGGCCTGGGCAGCCAATACTCGACCCAGCGTGCGACGACCTGTGTCAGGCCAATGAACAGCAGTGCCACCAGCAGGTTGAAGCAAAGGTGGAACACCACCACCACCGATGCCTTGTTGCCCAACAGCGGCCCGGCCTGACTGAGCCACCACCCGACCAGCGGCGCCGCGATCACAATCCCCAGCGACTTGAACACCAAATTGCCCAAGGGCACTTGGCGCGTCTCGATCTTGGCGCTCAAGGTGGTCAGCACCGCCAGTGCGCCACTGCCCAGGTTGGCGCCCAGCACCAGCCCAAGCGCCACATCCACCGGAATAACCGAGGTAGAGGCCAGGGTGGCGGTCAGCAGCACGATGGCCAGGCTGCTGTAGCACAGCACCGCCAGCAGGGCGCCGACCATGATTTCAAGCAGCAGGTCGCTGCTGAGCGAGGCCAGCAAGGCCTTGATGGCAGGGGCCTGCGTCAGCACATTGGCAGACTCTGTGACCAGCCGCAACGCCAGCAGCATCAGGCCCAGCCCGATCAGGATGCGTCCCACCCGGCCAACCGTGGTCGACTGGCGCGCAATGAACAGCACCACGCCGATAAAAATGAACAGGGGCGACAGCCAGGACAGGTCGCGCGAGAATAACAAGGCCATCAAACTGGTGCCGATGTCGGCCCCCAGCATCACGGCCAGCGCGCCCGGCAGGCTCATCAGGCCTTGACCTACAATGGAGGACACGATCAGCGCTGTGGCCGTGCTGGACTGCAACAGCGCGGTGACGCCAATTCCGGAGGCTGCCGCTGTGAGCCGATTGGCCACGCTGCGAGCCAGCACATTGCGCAGGTTGGCACCCAGTACCCGCAAAATACCGGTGCGAACCAGCTGCGTCCCCCAAACCAGTAAGGCAATGGCGGCCAGCAGGTTCAGCAGATGGGTCAATGAGACTCCTTCATGGTCCAGCGCTCAGCGGCTGCGCCGAACCCGAAGTATTTCATCCAGGATCAGGCAGGCCGCACCGACCGTGATCGCGCTGTCGGCAATGTTGAAGGCCGGAAAATGCCCGCCGGCGAACACCGGGCTGAGCCAGGACCAATGAAAATCAAGAAAATCCACCACGTAACCATACAGTATCCGGTCAATCACATTGCCG
>RFWA01000193.1 GCA_009922295.1 Betaproteobacteria bacterium | reverse complement strand
AGCGCAGCTTGATGCCGATGGTGCGTCCGACATAACCCTTGCGCTGCAGGTCGTCGGCCACCTGAGCGCACAGCCGGGTGAAGATGGCCCCCAGCTCTGCGCGGTCGTGCACGGCGTGCAGGTCACGCTCAAACGTGGTTTCGCGGCTCATGGACACCGGCTCGCTCTCGGTCACCACCGGTCGCTCATCTCGGCCATGGGCAGCGTCATGCAGCCAGGCACTGGTGCGCGGACCGAAGTGGCTGGTCAGCCAGCCCATGTCCTTTTGGGCCAGTTGTCCAATGGTCTCGATGCCCAGTCCTTTGAGCTTTTCGTCCGCTTTTGGGCCAATGCCGTTGATCTTGCGGCAGGCCAGTGGCCAGATCATGTCGGCCAGGTCGGCCTCGTGCACGATGGAAATGCCCTTGGGCTTGTTGAACTCACTGGCCATTTTGGCCAGTAGCTTGTTGGGTGCCACGCCGACCGAACAAGTGAGGCCGGTTTGGTCGAAGATGCTTTTCTGGATCAGGCGCGCGAGCACGCGCCCGCCTTCGCGTTGGCCGCCGGGCACGTCGGTAAAGTCGACGTAGACCTCGTCCACACCCCGGTCTTCCATCACCGGCGCGATCTCGGTCACGATGGCCTTGAAGGCGCGGGAGTACTTTCGGTACTCGGCAAAGTCCACCGGCAACAAAATGGCCTGAGGGCACAGCCGGGCGGCTTTCATCAGGCCCATGGCCGAGCCCACGCCAAACTGCCGCGCCGGGTAGGTGGCGGTGGTGATCACGCCACGTCCGGTGTAGCCGGTCAGCCGCGGGAAAAAATCGATGGGGATGCGTCCCAGGTCGGCCATGGTCCAGAGCCTTTCTGGCCGTTCCTGGTTCAGCCGCGCCAGCAAATCGTCTTCGTTGCGTCGGCCGCCGCCGATCACCACCGGCAGGCCCTTGAGCTGCGGGTAGCGCAGCAACTCAACCGACGCGTAAAACGCGTCCATGTCCAGGTGAGCGATGCGGCGGATGTGGGAGCTCATGGCCGCCGAGGATAGCAAGCCGGTTTCAGCGCCAAGCCTGCATCAATCAGCCCCCGCCCTTGATTTGGGCAAGTTTCAGTAGCTGCCGGGCAACAAAATGCGCTGATCCACCCGGTCGATCTGGGTATGGCCACAAAAAGCCATGGTCAGGTCCAGCTCCTTGTGAATAATCTCCAAGGCCTTGGTCACGCCGGCCTCGCCCATGGCGCCCAAGCCGTACAAGAAGGCGCGGCCGATGTAGGTGCCACGCGCACCCAGGGCACGGGCTTTGAGCACATCCTGCCCGCTGCGGATGCCGCCGTCCATGTGCACCTCGATCTGCGAGCCTACAGCGTCCACGATGGCCGGCAGCGCCCCGATGGAGGACTGCGCGCCGTCGAGCTGGCGCCCGCCGTGGTTGGAGACGATCAGCGCGTCTGCGCCACTGGCCACAGCCAGGCGGGCGTCTTCCACGTCCTGGATGCCTTTGAGGATGATCTTGCCGCCCCAGCGCTTTTTGATCCATTCGACGTCGCCCCAGTTCAGCGCCGGGTCAAACTGCTTGGCCGTCCACTCGCTCAAGGACCCCATGTTTTCCACCCCGCTGACATGACCGACGATGTTGCCGAACTGGCGCCGCTGGGTACCCAGCATGCCCAAGGCCCAGCGCGGCTTGCTGGCAATGTTGATCAGGTTGGCCAGCGTCATTTTGGGTGGCGCAGACAGGCCGTTTTTGAGGTCCTTGTGGCGCTGCCCCAGAATTTGAAGGTCCAGCGTGATCACCAACGCTGAACAGTGGGCCGCCTTGGCCCGATCGATCAGGCGCTCAATGAAGCCGCGGTCTTTCATCACGTACAGCTGAAACCAAAATGGGTGGCCGCCGGTGGCTTCGGCGATGTCTTCGATCGAGCAGATGCTCATCGTGGACAGGGTGAAAGGAATACCAAATTTTTTGGCCGCCAGCGCCCCCAGGATCTCGCCGTCGGCATGTTGCATGCCCGTCAGGCCGGTGGGCGCAATCGCCACCGGCATCGCCACCGGCTGCCCGATCATGGTGCTGGCGGTGCTGCGGTTTTCCATGTTGACCGCCACCCGCTGACGCAGCTTGATGCGCTGGAAGTCGCTCTCGTTGGCGCGATAGGTTGATTCGGTCCAGGAGCCTGAGTCGGCGTAGTCGTAAAACATGCGCGGCACACGCTTTTGGGCCAGTACACGCAGGTCTTCAATATGGGTGATCACGGGCATCGGAGTCTCCTTGTTCTTGTTCGAATGGTAAGGCCTGCATCCAGAGTCGACGCTGAAATTTGCTGCAGCTCTACTGAAAAAAAGTGAATCTGTGCAGCAGCTTGTGATCAGTTTCGGGCTTCAGCCTGAAATTGCGTCACAACAGCCACCATGCGCGAGCGATTCTTGCCGAAGTCGTAGCGACCCATGAGCGAGCGAGAGCGAAACTGGATTCTTTGCCCCGCCGGGTCCAACACAAAGACCACCTCGTCCTTGAAGCCCAGCATGGTTCGAAAAATTAACTCCAGCCGCAGCGGCCCGCTGGCCGTGACGGTAGCCTCAGGAAAATGGGTTAGCGTGGCTTTGAGCAGAGCCAGGCCGCGCGCAGCATCCCCGGCATAGACCAGGGGCGCCAACCCTTCGCTCGCCGAATTGACGCAATTGCTGGGGCTGTCGCAGGGCAGGGGCTCGGCCTCCTGCGCCATGCTGCTCGGAGGTGCCAGCAGGGTGAGTAGCAGGGTGAGCAGCAGGGGCGTCAGTTTGACGAGCCATTGGGCGTGGGGTAAGGAGCGTAGTGTCATAACCACCACTGTAGCGCGAGACAAGCGACCCTAAGGGCTCAGGGCGTCTGTGTAACCAGACCCTCCGCTGGCCAAGCACGTAAAAAACTCGGGGAGTCGACCGGCGCCGCGGCCAACCAGCCTTGGTAATGCTGTGGCGCCAAAATCACCACCATGCGCTTTTCATCACCGGGCTTGTGAAACTGCTGCATCAGCGGGTGTGCTTCGGCGTTGATGGTGAGCATGGTGTAGCTGTGCACCAGCTCGCCTTGCGGCGAGCGCCAGCGCGCCCACAGGCCGGCGATGCCCAGCGGTTCGCCCTCGGCACTGGCAATGCGGGTGGCTATGGCGCGGCCGCTGCGCCAGTCGGGTTCAAAAAAGGCCTCTGCCGGGATGATGCAGTGCTGGCCGTGCTTCCAGGCATCACGAAAACTGGGTTTGACGGCAACCGTCTCGCTGCGCGCGTTGTAGGTGTGGCGGGCGATCTTGGTGTCGGCTGACCAGTGCGGCACTAGGCCGAACAGGCCGGTCAGTGCCTCCAGCGGCGGCACGGCCTCGTCGCCCACCTCCGCCAGCGGGTGACGACGGATGAAACTGCCCGCATAGCCCGGCCAGAGGTCTTCGCGGCCCGGGTCAGGCGGCATGGCCACCCCGAAATGGCGGCGAAAGCGCTCCTGGTCTTTGACGCCCTGGTAGTGGCTGCACATGGGGTATTGGTTAGGTCGAGATCAACCCATTGCCTGGCAAGGCCTCAAGGCGTGGTATGCCCCGCAGGCCCGTCGGGCGATGTCTCAGCGGCCGCGTAGGCCCGCCCGCCGGAGCGCAAAGCCGAGTTGGCCCGGCTGGATTGCAGCAGCGGATAAAACATCTGGTGGTACCAGCGCTCCTGGCCGTGCACCAGATCGTCTTGCAGGCCCACCTGGGCCGGATATCGCCGGGTGATGTGGGCGGTGCCAAAAATGAGGTCCCAGACAAACAGCAGATTGCCGAAGTTGCCTTTGTAATTGCCGATGCCGTCTGAATTGGTTAGGGCATGGTGCGCCCAGTGGGTGGCCGGCGTTGAAATGGTGCGCTCCACCAGCCACATCAGCGGCCGCAGCACGCGGATTCGGTAGAGCGGTTCGTCCCAGCGCCAGGCGCAGTGCGCCCCCATGATGACCAGCAGCTTGACCACCACATAGGCGGCATAGACCGGGCCAAAACCCAGGTAGGTCAGTACGCCGGCAATCCATAGACCCGGCATCATCAGGTAGTAAAAGAAGTTGTTGCGGTAGGTGACGCGAATGCTCATGTACTCCGCGGTGTGGTGAGCCCGGTGCAAGGGCCAAAGCAGCGCCGAGTGGGAGGCGCGATGCCACAGGTACTGGGTCAGGTCGTCGCCCACCAGCAATATCGCCACCATGCCCCACCAGGGTAGGTTCACCAGCGCATCCCGGTAGCCCGGCGCCAGCCAGACGCCAAGGGCATTGGTGCTGAGCAGAGCCACGGGCTGGCAGATGGCAATCAGGCTGAGGAACATGAGTAGTTCCAGCTTGGTGTCATTTGCTGTAGCGGTTACCGTGGCCTGGTAGCGCCGGGTCGCCAGCTCCATGCCCAGGAACCCGGCAATGATGCTGAGCACGAGGATGTTTTGCATTTGAGGGGTCATGATGGTGGGCTTTCTTAGGTCGTCAGTATCTGGTTTACGCCAGCCGTACTCGGTGCCGCGCAATCTGCGCCTGCACCTGCGCCGGCGCCGTGCCGCCCAGGGTGTTGCGGGCGTTGAGGGAACCGCGCAGGCTAAGCACCTCGAACACATCGGCTCCGATCTGCGGGTGGAATTGTTGCAGGGTCGCCAGCGGCAGCTCGGACAGGTCGAGTTGCTGGGCCTGCGCGGCCTTGACGGCGTGGGCCACGGTTTCATGCGCGTCGCGAAACGGCAGGCCTTTTTTGACCAGGTAGTCGGCCAGGTCGGTGGCGGTGGCATAGCCTTTGCGCGCCGCGTGCTCCATCGCCTCCGGGTTGACCGTGATGCCGCCGCTTTTTTGCCCGCTGGTGGGGTCAAGCTGGCCGCCAATCATCTCCGCAAAAATGCGCAGCGTGTCCTTGAGGGTGTCCACGGTGTCAAACAGCGGCTCTTTGTCTTCCTGGTTGTCCTTGTTGTAGGCCAGCGGCTGGCCCTTCATGAGCGTGATCAGGCCCATCAGGTGCCCCACCACGCGGCCTGTCTTGCCGCGCGCCAGCTCGGGCACATCGGGGTTTTTCTTCTGAGGCATGATGGAACTGCCGGTGGTGAAGCGGTCGGCGATTTTGATAAAGCCGAAGTTCTGGCTCATCCAGAGGATCAGCTCCTCGCTCAGCCGGCTGATGTGCACCATGCACAGGCTGGCGGCGGCGGTGAATTCAATCGCAAAGTCGCGGTCGCTCACCGCGTCGAGGCTGTTCTGGCAGACCTGCGGCAGGCCCTGCTCGTCCACCATGCCCAGGGTGCGCGCCACCCGCTCGCGGTCCAGCGGGTAGGTGGTGCCGGCCAGCGCGGCGCTGCCCAGCGGCAGGCGGTTGGTGCGCCGGCGCACAT
>RFWA01000192.1 GCA_009922295.1 Betaproteobacteria bacterium | reverse complement strand
TACGATCAGGTCCAGCAAGCCTATGCCGGCTATGTCTATGGCGACTCCACCGCCGGGCAGGCCGTCATGTACGGTGTTGGGCTGACCGGCATCCCAGTCTTCAATGTAAACAATAATTGCGCCACGGGTTCAAGTGCGCTATTTCTGGCGCGTCAGGCGGTAGAGGGCGGCATGGTCGAATGTGCTATCGCTGTCGGCTTTGAGCAGATGGTTCCAGGCGCTCTAAAGGGTGCCTACGACGACCGCCCATCGCCCATGGCACGGTTTACCGAGGCCATGACCGCCCATCAGGGCTACGAGCCGGCAGCCCCACGTGCCGCGCAATTCTTTGGCGGCGCCGGCATGGACTACATGCAGCAATACGGCATCCGGGCCGATACTTTCGGCCGTATTTCGGTCAAGGCCCGTCAGCATGCAGCGCGCAACCCGATGGCGGTTTTTCGCCAGACCCTGACGCTTGAAGAGGTCATGGCCTCGCCTGTCGTTTTTGGTCTGCTCACGCGTTACCAGTGCTGTCCCCCAACCTGTGGCGCTGCGGCAGCCATTGTCTGTTCGGCCGACTTTGCCAAAAAACACAAATTGGACATGCGCGTCGTCATTGCTGCGCAGGCTATGACCAGCGATAAGCTCACTTCCTTCGAGAGCAACGACATGCGCCGCGTGGTCGGCTACGACATGACAGCCGCTGCTGCAACGCAGGTCTACCACGCCGCTGGGGTGGGCCCCGAAGACCTTGATGTGGTTGAGCTGCACGACTGTTTCACGACCAATGAACTCATCACCTATGAAGGCCTGGGCCTGACGCCCGAAGGCACGGCCGAAAAATTTATTCTTGACGGCGACAACACTTACGGCGGGCGCATTGTCACCAACCCCTCCGGCGGTTTGCTGTCCAAAGGCCACCCCCTAGGCGCCACAGGACTGGCGCAGTGCGCTGAGTTGGTTTGGCAGTTGCGCGGTCAGGCTGGCGAGCGGCAGGTCGAAGGGGCCCGTCTGGCGCTTCAGCACAACCTGGGGCTTGGTGGCGCCTGTGTCGTGACGCTCTACCAAAAAACCGGAGACTGATCATGATTGACCGCCAATACATCGGCCATGCCATGCCGAGCTTTGAGGTGCTGGTGGAAAAAGGCCGCTTGCACTTTTTTGCCAAGGCCACCGGCCAGACCGATCCGGTGTATTGGGATGAAGTCGCAGCCCGAGCTGCTGGGCATCCGGCCCTGCCCGTGCCACCGACCTTTCTCTTTTGCCTGGAGATGGCATCGCCCGATCCAGCCGCGATCCGGCATCTGCTTGGAATGGATTACCGCCGACTGTTGCACGGGGAGCAAGGTTTTACATATCACAGCCTGGCGTATGCCGGCGATGTGCTGCGCTTTGAGCAGCGCATCGAAGACATCTACGATAAAAAGGGCGGTGCGCTTGAATTTGTGCTGCGCAAGACGCGTGTGACCAAACAACGTGGCAAGCCAGTCGCCGATCTCCGTACCGTGACCGTCCTGCGCAATGACTGACGCAATGCCTTTGAACTCATCGCGCCCGTCGTTCGCAAACCTGCGGGTGGGCGACACCCTTGCTGCGTTGAAACTGCCTCCCGTTTCGCGGCTGACCTTGGCCCTGTACTGCGGGGCATCGGGCGATCACAATCCTATCCACGTCGACACCGACTTTGCGCACAATGCAGGCATGCCTGACGTCATTGCCCATGGCATGCTGTCCATGGCTTGGCTGGCCCGTTTGCTGACTGATTGGGTGCCACAGCAGGCGATTCGTGAATACAACGTGCGCTTTGCCACCATGACGTCTGTTGGGGAAGCAATCACCTGCATCGGCGAGGTCATCGAGAAACTCGAAACCAATGGCGAGCGACGCGTGCGCCTGTTGCTGAAGGTGGCCAATGCCGATGGCCAGATCAAGCTGATCGGCGATGCGGTGGTCGCGCTGGCTTGAGTCACCAACCCATGTGTAAAAAAGTCTCATGAACGCAGGGCTCGACCAGCTTGGTGGCAACCACATCCGTTGGATCATGAAGCGGCTGACACTAGCCCTTACTGACGTGGCTGGCCAGACCTAAGGAGATGCTGTGGAAAGTGTTCTGACCTTCCCCCGTACTGTGTTTCGCGAAGACCACGAAATGCTCAGAAAAACGGTGCGCCGCTTTTTGGAGTCCGAGTGCAAGCCGCGCCAGAGCCTGTGGGACACAGCTGGCCGGGTCGACCGTGAAACATGGCTCAAGGCCGGACGCGAAGGGTTGCTTTGCGCCACCATGGACGTCCAGTGGGGCGGCGGCCTTACCTTGAGCGACTCGGCACCACCGAGCAAAAGGCGCGGTGGCTGCCTGGCTGCGCGCGCGGCGAACTCATTTTGGCGATTGCCATGAGTGAGCCTGGCGCGGGCAGTGACCTCAAGGCCATCCGCACGAGTGCCCGCCTTGAAGGTGACGAGTATGTCCTTGACGGCGCCAAGACCTTCATCTCCAATGGTCTGAACTGTGACCTGGTGGTGGTCGTGGCCAAGACCCGGCCAGAGTTGGGGGCCAAGGGCGTGTCGCTCATTCTGGTGGAAGCTGACCGCGCAGGTTTTCGCAGAGGCCGCAAACTTGACAAAATGGGCCAGCAAGCCGCCGACACTGCAGAGTTGTTCTTTGAAGGCGTTCGGGTTCCAAGGGGCAATCTGCTGGGAGAGGAAAACAAAGGCTTTGGGTACCTCATGCAAGAGCTGGCGCAGGAGCGTTTTGTGATCGCACTAGGCGCTGCCGCGAAGATGGAGGCCATGTTCGCCGAGACGGTGGGCTACACCAAGTCGAGAATGGTGTTTGGCAAACCGCTTTTCGAATTTCAGAACACGCGCTTCAAGCTGGCAGACATCAAGGTGCGCACCACGGCGGTACGCATGATGGTAGACCAATACCTTGGCGAGCACCTGCGTCGAAAATTGACGGTCGAAGAAGGCGCCATGGCCAAGCTGTATTGCACTGAAGAGCTGGGCAAAGCCCTCGATGAGCTGCTGCAGCTGTACGGCGGCTACGGTTACATGATGGAATACCCAATCACCCGGGCATTCGTGGACTCTCGTGTCACCCGCATTTACGGGGGTACCAGTGAGGTCATGAAAGAGCTGATTTCCAGAAGTATATGACCATGGCCAACTGGCACCGTAAATTTTGGCCCCAGGGTGTGCCCCATCAGTTGCGGGTGCCGCAGGTCACGCTCAACCATTATTTGCAGACAGCAGCTCAGCGGTATCCCGATAAACCGGCACTGATTTACGCCGACCGGGTGTTGACGTATCGCGAGTTGCACCAGCAGGTGGAGGCAGTAGCTGCTTATTTGCAGCAGCGGCTGGGCGTTGTTCGCGGCGACCGTCTGCTGCTGATAAGTCAGAATTGCCCGGAGTTTGTCATTGATTACTACGCGGCCATGCGCGTGGGCGCTGCTGTCGTGCCGGTCAGCCCGATGAGCACCTTGGTTGAGATTGCCTACTATGCCGATGACAGTGGTGCCAAAGTGGCGTTGGTGGCGCAAGACCTGCTGCATCAGGTGCAGCCCCTGATGGGTCGAGATGGCGGCACTCTGACTTCGGCGCTGGTACACACTTACAGCGAGGGCGTACCCTCCAGTGGCATCGAGGCGCTGCCTGAGGCTATGCGCTTTACCGCCTGTGTCTTTTCTGAGGACACCGTGCATGCCTTTGCTGACGCACTGGCTTACAACAACCCGGTGCAAGACGTGGGGCATGGTCCCCACGATCTGGCCGTGTTGCCTTACACCTCGGGCACCACCGGGCATCCCAAGGGCTGCTGCCACACGCACAGCACCATGCTAGCTTCCAACCTGGCCTCCCAGGTGTGGCGTGGCTTGCATACCGACGCGGTGTTTTTGTGCGTTGCGCCGCTGTTTCATATGCTGGGCATGCAAAACGGCATGAACTTGCCCCTCACCCTGAGTGGGACCATCGTGATGATGCCGCGGTGGGATGCGGCGCGGGCGACAGCCCTGGTTGAGCGTTACCGCGTCACGGTCTGGACTGCTCCGCCGGCCATGGTGATGGACTTCTTTGCCCATCCAAGTGCCCGTGAGCGCGACCTGTCGAGCCTGACGATGTTGTCTGGTGGTGGTGCGGCCATGCCCGAGGCGGTGGCCAGGTTGCTGCTTGATCAATTCGGGCTGACTTACAACGAAGCCTATGGCCTGTCGGAAACGGCGGCCTTTTTGCATGCTAACCCGCCGGCCCGCTGCAAACGCCAGTGCCTGGGTATACCCACTCAGGGCGTGGATTCGCGCATTGTTGACCCCGAAACCCTCCAAGAGTTGCCCCAAGGGCAAGTGGGTGAACTGGTCACTCGCGGCTCCCAGGTGATGCAGGGTTACTGGCGTAACGCACAAGCCGACAAGGATGCTTTCATGATGTTGGACGAAGAACGTTTCTTCAGAACGGGTGACTTGGCCTTGGTCGATGAAGATGGGTATTTCGTGATGCGTGATCGCCTCAAACGGATGATCAACGCCTCTGGCCTCAAGGTCTGGCCCGCAGAAGTGGAAAATGCGATGTACGAACATCCCGCAGTTCATGAAGCCTGTGTTATATCGATGCCTGATGCCAAGCGCGGTGAAAGCGTATTGGCTTTGCTGGTGCTCAAACCGGCTTTTAAAGGCGAGGTCGCTGAGCAAACCATCATCGACTGGAGCCGACAGCGAATGGCCGTCTATAAAGCGCCGCGCAGAGTGCGATTCATGGACGCCCTGCCGAAGTCGAACATGGGCAAAATCCTCTGGCGCCAGTTGCAAGAGCAAGAGCATGCAGGTCTGAACACATTTCACGACGTAAAAGGGTAGTCACATGGGCGGTGCAGGATTAGTACAGGACAAAGTTGTCGTGGTGACGGGCGCTGGTGGGGGCATTGGCCGCGATATTGCGCTGGCCATGGCCCGTGAAGGGGCCAAAGTCGTGGTCAATGACCTGGGTGGTTCCGTGTCGGGCGAGGGTCAGGATGCCGGCCCTGCCCACAAGGTGCTCCATGAGATCCTGGCCATGGGTGGGCAGGCCGCCGCCAACACTGACAGCGTATCGGATGCTGCGGGGGCTACGCGCATCGTCCAGACGGCGATCGAGCACTTTGGCCGTATCGATGTGGTGGTGAACAATGCGGGCATCCTGCGCGACCGTTTTTTTCACAAGATGAGCGTGGACGAATGGGACGCCGTGCTCAAGGTCCACCTATACGGCGCCTTTTACGTTAGCCGTGCAGCCGCCCCGCACTTCAAGGAGCAGGAGCAGGGCAACTTTATCCACATGACCTCTAGTTCCGGCTTGGTGGGCAACTTGGGTCAAGCCAATTATTCGGCCGCCAAACTGGGCGTGATGGCCTTATC
>RFWA01000191.1 GCA_009922295.1 Betaproteobacteria bacterium | reverse complement strand
AGCCGTCAAACACACCATCACGGCTTTGCTGCGCCACCCAATCGTGCTTGTCGGCAATGGCTGCGGCCATCCAGGGCTCAAAGCCGGCCTCGCGAACCGTGTTGGCGGCCTCGCGCATCTCTTCGGCGCGGCGCTTGCCATGCTGCGCCACCCGGCTGAAAAAATAAGCGCCCTGCTTCTCCCAGTCTATCGAGGGGAATGTTTCGGCCAGCGTGGGCAACATGTGTTTTTCGACACCGTAATGCCGTGCCGTGGTGTAGCTCTCAATCACCAGCGCCTCCAGCCCTTTGATCATCACGCTGCGACACATCTTGATGGCTGAGGCAACGCCAATATCAGCAGATACAGCACGCGCATTCATGCCCATGCCGCAGAGCGTCTGCGCCAGTGCCTCGGCCCGGGCCCCGCCGAGCAACATGGGCACCCGGATGCCATAGGGTGGCACCGAGGTCATGACACCCGCTTCGACATAGTGGGCACCAGCCGCTTCGATTAACTCGGCCGCCTGCTGCTTGGTGCCCGGCGACGCGGAGTTGAGGTCCAAAAAAATGCTGCCTGGCCGGATATGCTCGGCCGCGGCCTGCGCCACGGCAAGTGTGTTGGAGGCGGTCACAGCCGAGATCAGCAGGTTAGCCTGCTCGCACAGCGCCTGTAGGGACAGGCAAGCCTGGATACCGGCCTGGACCGCATGGGCGCGCTCGCCGGCTTGCCGCTCAGGCAGGTCAAAACTGATATCCCAGACGCTGACGTTTGCCACCTGGGGCAACAGGCCGGCAGTGAAAACTTTGCCCACCTCGCCGTACCCCACCATACCGATGCGCAGATCTGTCATTGTCGAAATCTCCAAGGTGCGGACAGTTTTGAGCTAAGTTGGCATCACTCTCGGTAGCGATCACACAGCGCCTGCGTGGCATTTCGGAACGCCCCAAGGTCACTGCCTACGCCAACAAATGTCGCGCCCATGGCCAGGTAGCGGCGGGCGTCGGCCTCAACCGGCGCCAGGATGCCAGAGGCCTTGCCGCAGGCCTTAGCGTCGGCAAACACCGCAGCAATGGCCGCCTGTACCTCGGGATGGTTGGCGTTGCCCAAGTGCCCGTAACCGGCTGCCAGATCAGACGGTCCAACAAACAGACAGTCCACCCCCTCTACCGCGCCAATCTCGCGCGCGGCCGCCACGCCGGCACGGCTCTCAATCTGCACCATCACGCAAACCTGGTCATTGATGCCTTTAAAGTAATCGGGCACGGTGCCGTAGCGGTTGCTGCGCTGCGACACCGACACGCCGCGAATGCCTTGTGGCGGATAACGGGTGGAGGCCACGGCGCGTCGAGCCTCGTCAGGCGTGTCAACAAAAGGCACAAGAAAATTGTAGAAACCGGCATCGAGCAGACGTTTGATCTCGATCACGTCGTTGCTGGACGGGCGCACCACCGGAGCGCTGACGCTGTCCTTGAGGGCCATCAGTTGCGGGATAAAGCTGAGCACATCGTTGGGTGAATGCTCACCGTCGAGCAGCAGCCAGTCAAAACCTGCGAGCCCGAGCACCTCGGTCGTGATGGGGCTGGCCAAAGAAGCCCAGCAACCGATCAGCCTTTTGCCAGCCAAAAGGTCGCGTTTGAAGCTGTTAGGGAAAGCCTGGTACGGCGTGCGTGAAGTCATGGGGATCTTTCAGTTCAGGTGATAGGTGCGGGGTTGAAAAGGACCAGCGCGTTGTGAAGTTTCCAGTGCTCAGCCCAAGTCTTTTTGCGGCCGCTGGCCACCTCCAACATCAGGTGGAACATTTCCCAACCCAGTTCTGCGATGCTGGCCTGGCCATCGGCGATTCGACCTGCGTTGATGTCCATCAGGTCATGCCAGCGCCGGGCCAGCTCGGTGCGGGTGGCCACCTTGATCACCGGCACCTCGGCCAGGCCGTAGGGGGTGCCGCGCCCGGTGGTGAACACATGCAGGTTCATACCGGCAGCGAGTTGCAGCGTGCCGCAAATGAAGTCACTGGCTGGGGTGGCGGCGTAGATCAGCCCTTTTTGGCTGACCCGCTCGCCAGGCGCGAGCACCCCGCTGATGGGCGCGCTGCCCGATTTCACGATCGACCCCATGGCTTTTTCAACGATGTTGGACAGGCCGCCCGCTTTGTTGCCCGGCGTGGTGTTGGCGCTACGGTCGGCATGGCCGCGCTGCAGATAGGCGTCGTACCAGGCCATTTGGTCAACCATGGCCTGCGCCACCTCGGGGCTGGCGGCACGGCTGGTCAACTGGGCGATGCCATCGCGAACCTCGGTCACCTCGGAAAACATCACCGTGGCTCCGGCGCGCACCAGCAGATCTGTGCAAAATCCAACCGCCGGGTTGGCGGTGACGCCGGAAAAAGCGTCGCTGCCACCGCACTGCACCCCCACCACCAGCTCACTGGCCGGCACGGTCTCACGCCGGCGGGCATTGAGCCGCTCCAGGTGCGGCACGGCGCGGGCCACGATGGCGTCGAGCATGGCCATGAAGCCCACATGCTCAGCATCTTGCAGGCACAGCACATCCAACGAGCCCTTGTCTGTGGCATTGATTGCAATGCTGCCGGCAGGAAACAGGCGATCGGGCTGCAGCTTCTCGCAACCCAGGCTAACGACCATCACTTCGCCGCCAAAGTTGGGGTTGCGGCTGATGTTGCGCAGCGTACGGATGGGAATGACGGCGTCAGGCGCGTCTATCGCCACGCCGCAGCCATAGCTGTGCTCCAGCCCCACCACGCCGTCCACATGGGGGTAGCGCGGCAGCAGTTCGTCACGGATGCGTTTAACGGCTAGCGCCACCACCCCGGCCACGCACTGAACCGTGGTGGTGATGGCCAACAGGTTGCGGGTACCGACCGAACCGTCGGTATTGCGGTAACCCTCAAAGGTGTAACCGGCCAGTGCCGGCAGGTCTGGCGCGGGCGCCGTGGCCATGGGCAAGGCGTCGAGGCTGCAGGCATCCGGCATGGCCAGCAGGCGCTCGTGCACCCAACTGCCGGCGGGGATGGCTTTGATCGCATGGCCGATCACGGTGTTGTAGCGCAGCACAGGCGCGCCTTGGGCCAGGTCAACCAGGGCCACCTTGTGCCCCTGCGGCACTTTGTCCACCAGCCTCAGTCCGTCCGCCATCAGGGTGCCG
Source organism: Betaproteobacteria bacterium (assembly GCA_009922295.1). Classification (GTDB taxonomy): domain Bacteria; phylum Pseudomonadota; class Gammaproteobacteria; order Burkholderiales; family Burkholderiaceae_C; genus Rhodoferax. Next base: position 2,235 of record RFWA01000191.1, on the reverse strand, counting down.
GCTGGCAGACCACCGTCGTTGGCAACGATGGCCACGTTATCAGCCACGTGCATACGGATGTGGCGTGGCGAATCCAGCGCAGAGGGACTGTTCATACTCAGGCTTGCGTCGGGAAGCGCGAAAAAACCGGCTCTGGCAAACCAGTCGCGCCACAGTCCAGTGCAAAGACAGCCCCATTCAGGCCGGGCTGATCCGCGCTCACGGTAGCCGGCAAAATCGACGCCACAAAGAGGGTCCTGAGATCCGGCCCGCCAAACGCGCACATCGACGGTTTGGCCACCGGCACCGGCACAGAGCGCAGGAGTTGCCCCTGCGGCGAGAAGCAATGCACCAGTCCAGCGTCGTTACCGCAAATCCAATAGTTGCCCTGTTCGTCCACGGCGGCACCATCAGGCCGACCCGGTAGCGGGCTCATGTCGATAAAGCCACGCCGCTGGCTGACCGCGCCATTGGCCGGATCAAGATCAAAAGCCCAGATTTTTTGGACCGAAGGGTGCGAATCTGACAGGTAGTAACAGCGCCCATCCGGGCTAAAGGCCATGCCGTTTGGCGTGATCAACCCATCCACCCGGGCTGGACTCAGACCGGCCTCATCCAGACAAAACACCGCACCCACCGGCGACGCCAGGCCCATGTCCATGGGGTGGGTGATGCCGACCAGCAAAGTGGCCCGCAAGGCCGGCGGCGCCAGCAGGGTCACCTCAAAGACACCGCTCTCCATCGCGGCGACCAAGCCGCCTCGGGCGCTCAGCACGATGCAGCCCACACGCTCAGGCGTGTGCCAACTCTGCACTGTGCCAGCCGCACCGTCCCAGCGGTGAATGCGCCGGCCTTCAATGTCCCCCCAATACAAAGCTTGCTCGGTCACTGACCACACCGGCGACTCACCGACACGGTCCCGGGTGTCGGAGATCACGCGGCATGGCACGCTGGATGGATCTGTGGATGGTGAGCTCATGGCAGTTCAGGTGAAAGGTCCGGTGCGGACAAAAGCGCCGCCCTGAAACTGGACCGATGGGTCGGCAAGGTCCGGGGGCGGCGTACGGGCATAGACAGCATCGCGGAATACATCAGAGCTGTCTTGCGGCACATAGCCCACGTGCTTGGCTTGCGCGTTGTCCCACCATGTCACCGCATTGTCAGACATACCAAACAGGATGGTGTGGCCCAGCACCGGCGTGCTCAGGCCGCTTTGGCGGGCCTGGGCCAACACGTGTAGCCCGTCCAGACCCGGCAGGCTCAAGTCCAGCAGTACCACGTCGGGCCTGGACTGCTGCCACTGTGCCAGCGCAGCGCTGCCATCTGCACACAAGTCCACCGACCAACCCAGCCGCGTCAATGCGCGCAGCAACGTGGTGCGCATCGCGGGGTCGTCTTCCACCAGCAGCAGTCTCATGGTTTCAAACCATACCATGCAACCTAGGCCCCGGCATCCATCCGGTTGCCGAGACGCCAGAGTGAGGTGCGCTCTGCGGCGCGGGCGGCGTGTAGTGGGTCGGTGGCATCGGCGGCCTTGGGGTGCTGGGCTTGGGTCTCAAGGCGGCCCAGCACGGTCAGCCCGTGCTGATCAAAGGCGGCCAGCAGCTCGGCCCGGGTGCGCAAGCCCAAATGCTCGGCCAGATCAGACATGATCAGCCAGCCCTCGCCGCCCGGCAGCAGGTGGTCGGCCAGCCCGGCCAAAAAGCCCAGCAGCATCCGGCTGTCTTCGTCGTACACCGCGCGTTCAATGGGTGCGCTGGCGCGTGCCGGCAGCCAGGGCGGGTTGCACACCACCAAGTTCGCCTGCCCCGTCGGAAACAGGTCAGCCTGCACCACCTCAACCTGTGCCGCCACGCCCAATTGGGCCAGGTTCTCCCGGGCACAGGCCAGTGCCCGGGGGTCCTGGTCGGTCGCCACCACACGGGCTACGCCCCGCCTTGCCAGTACCGCCGCCAGCACGCCGCTGCCCGTACCAATGTCAAAAGCCAGCAAGGCCTGTCCAGCGGGCGTGGGGGGCAGGGCGGTGCTGGCGACCAGGTCCACGTACTCGCCCCGCAGCGGTGAAAACACGCCGTAATGAGGGTGCACGCGGTTGTTGGGTGCTGGCCCCAGGGCCTTGATTTCCACGCCCTTCTTGCGCCACTCAAAGGCACTGGTCATGCCCAGCAGGTCGCGCAGCGACGCGACGCAAGCCACACCGTCGCTGTCTGCGTCCCCCCAGGCCTGCGCGCAGGCCGCGCGCGCGTCCGGGGCGCG
>RFWA01000020.1 GCA_009922295.1 Betaproteobacteria bacterium | reverse complement strand
GCCAACAGCAACCAGATGCTGCTCGAAGCCATGGGCCTGCACGTGCCGGGTACAGCCTTCATCAACCCTGGTGAGGGCTTGCGCGAAGCATTGACGCTGGAAGCTGTGCGGACCGTACTGGGCCGGCAGGATCAGGCTGCTGCGCAGCCGGTTCCACCTATAGGGGTGCTGGTCGATGAGCGTTGCATCGTGAATGCGATGGTGGCCCTGCTGGCGACCGGCGGTTCCACCAACCACCTCATTCACTGGGTGGCGGTTGCTCGCTCTGCCGGCATCGTGATCGACTGGGACGACTTTGCGGCCCTGTCTGATGTGGTGCCCCTGCTGAGCCGCGTTTACCCCAACGGCAGCGCCGACGTGAACCAGTTCCAGGCGGCCGGCGGCCCCGGTTTTGTCATCCGTGAGCTGCTCGACGCCGGCTTCATGCACGCCGATGTGCTGACCGTGCGCAGCGGCGGACTGCGCGAGTTCACCGGCATCCCCGAGGCGGCCGGTACCGGCCTGCGTTGGCAGACTGCCGCTGCGTCCAAGGACGAGAGCGTGGTGCGACCCGCTGCCCATCCGTTCAGTGCCAGCGGTGGTCTCAAGTTGCTGCAAGGGCCATTGGGGCGATCTGTGATCAAGATCTCGGCCGTACCACAGGCCAATGGCATGCCCGAGTTGCACAAGCTCACACCGCCACTGGCGGTGTTGCAAGGCCGGGGTTTCCGGGTGGCCCTGGTGACCGACGGGCGCATGAGCGGCGCTTCGGGCAAAGTGCCGGCTGCCATCCATGTCTCTCCCGAAGCCGCCGATGGCGGGCCGCTGGCACGCTTGCGCGACGGCGATGTGATCCGGCTGGACGCGGCCGCCGGTCGGCTCGAGGTGCTGGTGCCCGAGGCCGAGTGGCTGGCCCGCGAGGTGGCCACCATGCCCGAGCATTTGCGTGCGGCCAATGGTCTGGGCATGGGGCGCGAACTGTTTGCCGGCATGCGTCGCAGCGCCTTGACGGCAGAGCAGGGCGCCTGCAGCTGGCTGTAACCTAATCCAAATTCGAACCCGAGGACAAGCCTATGACTAAAGCGACCTTAAGCGCCCTGCAAGTCATGCAAGACGCGCCGGTGATCCCGGTGATTGTGCTGACCGACGTGCCGCACGCGGTGCCCATGGCCCGTGCGCTGCTGGCTGGCGGTATCCGTATGCTGGAGGTCACGCTGCGCACGCCGCAGGCCCTGGCCTGCATCGAGGCCATTGCCCGCGCGTTGCCCGAGGCGGTGGTCGGCGCCGGCACGGTGCGCAGCCGCGTGGACGCTCAGGCTGCGGCTCGCGCCGGCGCCCGCTTTGCGGTAAGCCCCGGCTACACGCCGGCAGTGGGCCAGGCTTGCCGCGACGCCGGCCTGGCGCTGCTGCCGGGGGTGGCCACCGGCAGCGAGATCATGCAGGCACAAGAAGATGGGTTCTCCGAGCTCAAGTTCTTTCCCGCGATACAGGCTGGCGGCCCGGCGATGCTCAAGGCCTGGAGCGGCCCCTTTTTTGACGTCAAGTTTTGCCCAACCGGCGGCGTGACGCCGCACAATGCGTCCGAGTTCTTGGCCCTGCCAAACGTGGTTTGTGTCGGCGGCTCCTGGCTGGTACCGGCTGATGCGCTGGCCAGTGGCGACTGGGCGCGGATCACGCGGCTGGCGGCGGACGCGCGGGTCTTGGCGCGAGCTTGACGCAAGCGTCGACCCAAAATTTTCCACAAAAGATTGGCGGGATAAGTGCCGCCAATTTGGTGCAATATATTCAATTGGTGTTATAAATATACAACTAAGTCCCGAAGAGGGCTTGGTGCTCTGACAAGCCTCTGCTTTGGAGGCAGATGCAAGGGCTTGGCCAACCTGTCCTGGGTTGGCCCGGAATTGAACAACAGCGTCATAACGAGGAAGACATGAAGCAAATTAAATTCGGCACGTCGAACGGCCGTACCCATCAACGCCGTGCCGTCGTGCTCGCAGCACTGCTTGCAATCGGTGCAGCAGCCCCAGCCGGCTACGCTCTGGCCCAGGCCAATTCGCGCAATGTGCCGGCGGCCGAATGGGCGAAGATTCAGGACGCCGCCCGCAAAGAGGGCAAGGTCATCGTTTACGCGACCATGGGGCCCGCTGTACATGACCGCATCGTTGAGGCCTTCAACGCCAACAACCCCGGCATCAAGATGGAGCTGGTGCGAATCGTCGGTTCTGCCCTCACGGCCAAAGTAGAGCAGGAGCGCCTGGCGCCCAACGTAGCCGGTGGCGACATGATGCTGACCGCCGACATCCGCTGGGCCAGCGATGCGGTCAAAAAAGGCTACCTGAAAACGCCGGTGGGCCCCGCTGCTGCTGCCTACCCTGATGCCTGGATACGTGGCGGGCAGGTTGCCTTGGTTGCGCCTACACCTTGGGTGATTCACTACAACACCAACTTGGTCAAGACGCCGATCACCGGCTACCAGGACTTGCTGCGGCCGGAACTGGCCGGCAAAGTCGGCGGCACGTCCTTGGTGGCCGAGGTTGTGACACTGTTCTACAAATGGGTGGACGAGACCAACCCTGGCTTTATGGAGAAATTTGCGGCACAAAAGGTCAAGATGTATCCCAGTACGGTGGCATCGGCCAACTCGACCGCCTCGGGCGAGATCGCTGCCGGCATTTTCTCGGTGATTCCTGTGGACAACGCGCTGCATGCCCAGAAGGCTCCCTTCAAGACCGTGATTCCTAACCCATCGTATGGTTTCGCCTACGGCGCAGCGATCGTCAGTTGGGCCAAGAACCCGAACGCCGCCCTCGTGGCGCAGGACTTCATCATGTCGGTCAAGGGGCAGGCAGCATTGGTTGGCAATGGTGAGGCTGGCAGCCCGGTCCCCGGCGTGGCAGGATCACTTGATCTGTCCAAGGTCAACCTCCAGCTGATCGACTGGGACAAGGTCACGCCTGAAGGTGTGAAGGCCTACGAGACTCGCTGGAACTCGTTGTTTGGCGCACGCTGAGGACCTGATGGCCTCAATGCTGTTGATCAGGTGAGCAGGTGATGCAAGCACATCGCCAAGGCCGGGTCTGGTGGGGCTCGGGCGGTTGGGTGCGGCGACAAGCTGCACCCCAAACGGCCTGGGTGCTGCTGGCCATCGGCGTCGGTTTTTTGGTGCTGTCGCCAGTGCTCCAACTGCAGTGGCGTGCATTTCTGGACGGCGGCTCGGCATTTGCCCGCATGCAAGACCTTCCGCGCATCGGCACCACGCTGAGCACCACTGTTGTCCTGGCCATTCTGTCAAGCGTTTTGGCGGTGTTCATGGGCACCTTGCTGGCCTGGTGTGCCTCCATGCTGCCGCAGCGGGTGCGCCAGATCGGCGAACTGGCACCGCTGCTTCCCTTGGTCGTTCCCGCGGTGGCCGCCGTGACCGGCTGGATCTTCCTGTTGTCGCCGCGGGTGGGTTACCTCAACATGGCGCTCCGCAGTCTGCCGGGTCTCGACACTCTGGAGGAAGGGCCTTTCGATATTTACAGCGTGACCGGCATCATCATCATTACCGGCATGTTGCTGAGTTCCTTTGTCTATGTGTTCGTGTTCACCGGGCTGAAGAACATGGGCCAGGAGCTTGAAGCCGCAGCCGCGGCCTGCGGTGCGTCACCCACCATGCGGTTTTTCACCATCACGCTGCCGCTTCTGCGGCCGTCCATTATTTTTGCTACGGGGGTGGTGTTTTTGCTGGGCCTTGGGCAGTTCACCGCGCCCCTCTTGCTGGGACGAACCGCCAAGATCGATGTGTTGACGACTGAGATGTTTTACCTGACGGAACGGTTCCCGGTTGATTTCGGCCTGGGCGCCGCGCTGGGGTTTCCTATTTTGGCGCTGGGTCTGATGGTGGTGCTGTTCCAGAAACTCGCGCTCGGCGAACAACGTCGCTTTGTGGTGGTTTCTGCCAGGTCCAAGTACAACGTCCGCGAGACGCGTTGGTGGGCGGCGGTTGTCATTGGTTTGTACCTGCTGGTCACGACCGTGCTGCCCCTGCTGGCCTTGATTTACGTGTCCGTGTCGCCCTTCTGGACGGGCTCCCTGATCGTGCCAGAACTGACCCTGCGGCACTGGAGTTCGGTGCTGGGCAACCGGGGTCTGGTGGATGCGATCTGGACCAGCGTCAAGACCTCGGTCATCGGGATTGCGATCCTGATCCCCTTAGGCTTCTTCATGGCCTTTGCCTTATTGCAATCGACCCGCATTGCCAAGCCGGTGCGCATGGCCATTGACCTGTTTGCCACATTGCCCATTGCCGTCCCTGCGTCTTTGATGGGTTTTGGATTGCTGTTTGTTTATTCGCAGCCGCCGATTCAAATCTACGGAACCACTGCTGTGTTGGTGGTCACCTATGTCACCCTGATGATCGGTCATTCGACGCGGCTGCAGTTCACCACGCTGGTGGCGACGGGGCAGGAGTTCCTGGAGGCCTCAAAGGCGTCCGGGGCCGGGCCGATCCGCTCGCTGTTTCAAGTGTTGTTGCCCATGTGCCGCAAGGGTATTGCAGCCACGGCGGCGCTCACCTTTGTGCTGCTGTTCCATGAATTCAGTGCGTCGCTGATGGTGCGCTCGGCCAGGACTCAGGTCATTGGCAGTGTGATGTATGACGTGTGGGCCGGGGGCATCTATTCCCAGGTCGCTGTGCTGGCGCTGATCATGGTCGTGGTGACAGTTGTCGGGGTCTGCATCGCGGGCTGGCTGGGCGGCACCGATCCGACACAACAAAAGGGCTGATAAGTGAAGGAACTCCAAGTTGAAAAGCTCGTGAAACGCTACCCCGGGCGCGAGCAGGTGGTCGCGGTCGATCGGGTCGATGTTGAAGTTGAGGCGGGTGAAATGCTGGTGCTGCTGGGCCCCAGCGGTTGCGGCAAGACCACGCTGCTGCGCTGTGTTGCCGGCCTGGAAGAAGCCCAGGAAGGACGTATTTTGCTTGAAGGCCAGGCGGTGTTTGATTCGGCCAGTGGCCTGAACCAGCCCACGCACTTGCGCGATATTGGCATGGTGTTCCAGAACTATTCGTTGTGGCCGCACATGTCGGTGCAGCGCAATGTCGAGTACCCGCTGCGGGCGCGCAATGTCGGAGCGTCAGAACGGGCCAAGCGCTCACGTGAGGTGTTGGACGTGGTGCAGTGCGGCCATCTGGCCGACCGATACCCGGCCATGCTAAGCGGCGGTCAGCAGCAACGGATCGCGTTGGCTCGCGCCTTGGCGCCACGGCCCAAGATCATGCTGCTGGATGAGCCCCTGTCCAACCTGGACGCCCTGCTGCGTGTGGAGCTTCGTGCCCATTTGCGGGCCATTCACCGTGAGGTCGGCTTCACCGGTATTTATGTCACGCACGACCAGATTGAGGCTTTCAACCTGGGTACTCGGGTCGCGGTCATGAATGCGGGTCGCATCGAGCAACTAGACAGCGCCCACCAGGTGTACGAGCGCCCAGCCACCGAATATGTGGCGCGTTTCCTGGGCATCCGCAATGCCCTGGCCTTGACGCGCGACGCCGGCTGGAACACCGACGCCGGTCGGCTTGAAGGCAACTTGCAAGTGCTGGATCGTCACAAGGGTCCGTTGCGCCTGTTTGTGCGGCCCCAGTTGCTGCAACTGAGTGCGGCAGGAACTGCGCCGCTCCAGCCCGGCCACATGGCCGTGCAAGGTGGGCGCGTGGTGGACGTGCTGTACTCCGGCTCCGAGGTCGACTATGTGGTGGACGTTGGCGGCGTTTCGCTGTTCGTCACCAACCCGGTGGGGCCCAGCCCCTACCGCGCCGGCGACGCCGTCACGGTGTCATTTGCCGGCGAGAACGCCTTGCTGTACGCCAACGGCGTTCTGGTCAAGGGCTGAGGGCCTCTCAGCCTTTGAACATCTTGTCGAACTTCAGTTTGTAGTCGCGCTGAAACTCCGGCGTGTAGCGGAACACGTCCCAGGGCTGCATGGTCTTGGCGTCGAGTGAACCTGGAATGCCGGAGATCACGCTAGCGGTTTCGCCGGTACCGTTCCAGATGCCCTGACCGCGCCGCGACATCATGTAATCCAGAAACACCAGGGCGGCGTTGGGCCTTCTGGAATGCGCGACTGCGGCGATCACGTCGGCACTGGCAAAGGCCGGGTTTGGCTGCACCACTTTCATGGGTGCGCCCTGGGCAATCAGCGTGTTGGCAACCGCGTGGATGCCGTACAGGCCGGCCGCTGTCTCGCCTGCGGCGATGCTCTGGAACAGCGGCAGTACGCCCACCGTGAGTTTGGGCTTTTGCGCCGCGAATTGGGTCAGAAAATCTGCGCCCTGAGTCTTCTCGATCCATTCGTAAAAAGCAAAGACGGTCTCTGCGACCAGGTCCGAACTACCGACCTTGCCTTTGAGCTCGGGCCTCAGCAGGTCGCGCATGCTGGTGATCGGTGTCTTGACCAAATTGGTGTTGTAGGCCACCACAAAAGGCATCACAGCGACGATGGGCACAGCACCGTACAGCAGGCTCTCCTTGGGGTACTCGGCGGTCGCCGGACCCACCGGTTTGAGGAAGAAGTTTTCTTGGGACTTATCGCGGTACCAGATGGCGTTGGCGTACTGCGTGATGTCAGCGCCGTCGAGTTTGTTGGACTTTTCAGTCTCGATGGCCTGCATGTGGGTGACGGAGGTGAGCAGGCGGCGGTATTCAACCTTGATCTCGGGGTACTGGGTCATGAAGTCTTTGGTGACCCGGTCCAGCACCTGGGGCACGGCCTGGTGGTAGATCACTAGGCTGCCTTCTTTTTTAGCGGCAGCCACAATGCGCTGCCAGGTGGCATCACCCTGTTGGGCGTTCAGCCTGGGCGCTGTCAGCGCCATGGCACCGAGGGCACCCAGTGTGCCCATGGCACTGCGGCGGTTTACAGAATTGCGTTTGTTGTCATTGGTCATCGTCGTCTCCTTGTTAAATTACTTATCTGCCTCAATCGTCATCACGCCTTCAGCTCATGGTCAGGCCACCGTCCAGCGGCATGGCCACGCCAGTGATCCAGGAGGACTCATCGCTGGCCAGAAACAGGGCCAGGTTGGCGCAGTCTGCAGTCACGCCCAGACGGCGCAGCGGGTGTTTAGCCGCGACCACCGCCTGTTGCTCCTCAATGCTTGACGTATCGTTGGCTTTTAGGGCACGGGTTTTCCAGACCCCGGCCACCAGCGGTGTGGGGATCGAACTCGGGCAGATCGCATTGCAGCGGATATTTTGCGGACCATACTGCGCGGCAATCTGCCGCGTCAGACCGACCACACCGGTCTTGGCCGCCGAGTAGTGCGGGATGTCGGGGATGCCGATCAGCCCTGCCGTGCTCGACTGGTTGATGATCGATCCACCACCTCCCGCAATCATGTGTGGCAAGGCGTATTTGGACGACAGCCAGACGCTGGTCAGGTTGATCGAGATCATCCGGTTCCATTGCTCCAGCGTCATGTCGATGGCGTTGGTGGCCTCGGCGATGCCGGCATTGGCGTAGAGCACATCGAGCTTGCCGAAGGCGGCGATGGTCTCGGCCACCATGCGCTCGATGTCCTGCGCCTGGCTCACATCCACGGTGCACGCGATAGCGCCATGGCCGGCAAGACGGGCGGTCTCCCGGACTGCCTCGGCCTGGATATCGGCGCACATCACGCGCGCGCCTTCAGCCGCGAACAGTTCTGCGGTGGTCCGGCCGATGCCAGATGCCGCACCGGTGACGATGGCCACCTTGCCTTCGAGTCTTCCTGCCATGGTTGTTGTCTCCTGTTGGTTCGGCGCCTCAGTGTTTCGGGCCGGTGTCTTTGTGGATGAATTCGGTGATGAACGGGGCTATCACCTCGCCGTTGATTTTGCAGTCGATCAAGATCGGGCCATCGGGCTTGGCCAGCAGATGCTCGAGCTTTTTCAGGTCATCGACCGAGCGAACGGTGTGGCAGTCAAAGCCCAGTGGTTCAGCCATGGGCGCAAAGTCAACGTCAAAAAATTCGGCCTTGGCAACCGGCATGTTTTGCCCGCGCAGGATGTGCACCTCAGCGCCATAGGCGGCATCGTTCATCACGAGCACGATCATGGGCAGGTCTTCGCGGATGATGGTTTCGATTTCACCCATGGACATCAGCATGCCGCCGTCGCCGATCATGACCACCACGGTGCGGTCGGGCTGGCCTCGCGCGACGCCAATGGCGGTGCCCAGGCCCAAGCCCACCGAGCCCGAATCCAGGCTGTGCGTGAAGTGGCTGGGGCCGGGTACCGAAAAATAAGCCCAGTTGGCCATGAAGTTGCCACCGTCAAAGACGATGTGCCGGTTCTCGGGCAGCATACGGCTGAGTTCGAGCGTCAGGATGCGCGGGTCGATGGTTCGGGCGGTGTGGGCCACCTGGAAATCCATGGTGTGCTCAAAGGCTGCAATCTCCGCGCGCACCTGCTCGGTGTGCCAAGGCTTGTCTGCCGCGCTGCGTTGGGGCAGGGCGGCCGTGAGCTGTTCGGTGACCAATCTGGCGTCGCCCACAATACCGACATCTGCAGGCCACCAGCGATTGATGTTGGTCCGCACACTGTCCACATGGATCACGGGCACAGCGGGGAGTGCAATGCCCGAACTCATGGTCAAGGAGTTCAGTGCCACGCCCACTGCCAGCACGCAGTCAGCCTGCTCGACGTAACGGCGCGCCACCGAGGTTGACGAAGAACCGAGGATGCCCAGGTTGTAGGGGTTGTCGCGAAACAGATCCTTGGCCTTTAGGGCGTTGACCAACAGGGCCCCGGTCTGTTCAGCCAGCGCCTCCAGCGCCTGCCTGGCGCCGGCGCGGTGGGCGCCCACCCCGGCGACGATCAGTGGTCGGCGCGCCTGGCGCAGCAGGCCGACGGCCGTGTCGATAGACGATTGGCGCCCGGCCTGTGCCTTGGGTGCTACCGACAGTTTCACCGGTGACGGCCCGTCGCTGACGCTGGTGTAACCCACCTGCAGGTCGGTGGGCAACAGCAGCACCGCGGTCTTGCCCAGCGAGGCCTCGGCCACCGCATCCGCCAGCGACTGCCGGGCAGCATCCGCGCTGCCTGGTTGGAAAGTCGGGATGCCACAGGCGCGCACCACGGTGGCAGCTGGGAACGCCTTCAGGTCCGGCCCCAGCCCATTGACCAAACCCCGTCCAAGGGGTGCGTCGCCGCTGATGATCAGTACCGGCATGCCGGATTTGGCGGTCGAAATCGTGCCATGCATGGCATTGGCCATGGCCGGACCGCGGCCCACCAAGGCCACGCCAAGCTTGCCGGTGGCAGCCGCGTAACCCATGGCCATCATCACGGCGTTGGTCTCATGGCGCGCGCCGATCATCCGAACGCCCATGGCGTCAAGCGTTGAGAAAATCTGGCAGATGCAGTCGCTCATCAGGCCAAACACGGTGTCGACGCCAAGCGCCTTGAGGTCTTCGGCCAGGACCTCGTAAACGGGAACAGTACGCATACAGTGTGTCTCCTAATGGGCTATTGGGAGGCCTCGACAGCCCCGCTTCGCCACAAGTTTATATTGGAAAACAGTTTTAAATATAAATTATGATGTGGTCAAATACTTCCAGTGTGTTGGGGGGTTAATTTCTGTGGCTGACCCAGCGTCTGCGCACCATAGCAGTGACGACGGCTGGGCAGACCCAAACCAGACGGAGACAAGTGCATGAGCAATGACCAGGCGGCCGATCGGACGCAGATTCAATACACCATGGCGGTTTACTGCAACAGCGTGGACAGTGGCGATGTGGAGGGCGTGGTGTCGGTCTTCATGCCTGATGGTCGTCTGGAGTTGTCGAGCGGCACCAAGGCGGCTGGCCGCGACGCCATCCGGGCCTTCTACACGCCGGTAATCGGTCCGGCCCGTCCTGACCGCGCGCCCGATGGCTCGCTGCCATTGCTGCGCCATAACCTGACCACGTCCCGCGTTGAGTTTGTTGACGCTGACACTGCCCAGGGTTGGACCTATTTCATGTCCTTGACCAAACATGGCCTGGACCACGCCGGTCGCTATATCGACACCTTCCGGCGCCAGGGCGAGCGCTGGCTGATTGCTGACCGGCGGATCGCGGTTGAGTGGTACGGCAGCCCGTCCTGGTACGAGTCGGTCCGCCTCAAAGCGGCGCCGGCAAGCGGGGGCTGAGCCATGCACAGCGTGGCAGAGCTGCGGCTGCGCGCGCGGGCCCGCCTGCCTCGCGTTGTTTTTGATTTCATTGACGGTGGGGCTGGCAACGAGGCCACGCTGCAGCGCAATGAGAGCGCCTTCCAAGACATGCGGCTGCTGCCCAGGGTGTTCGCACCCTGCCGCAGCCGAGACCTCTCCACCAACTTGCTGGGCCAGCGCTACGGCATGCCGTTTGGGGTGACCCCGATGGGGCTGTGCAACCTGGCCTGGCCGGGCACTGATCTGGGCTTGGCTCGGGCCGCCGCCAAAGCGGGTATCCCCTACGCCCTGTCCACAATGGCCAGCACGTCGATCGAGGACATAGCCCGTGCCGCGCCGGATCACACCTGGTTCCAGCTTTACGTGGGCGGTGATGCGCCGGTGGCCGATGGTTTTCTGGAGCGTGCGCTGGCGGCTGGCATCCGAACTCTGGTGTTGACGGTCGACGCCAATTTTGCCGCCCGCCGGCTGCGCGATCGGCGCAACCACTTTGCGCTTCCCCTGAGACCCACACCGCGCCTGCTGGCCGACCTGCTGACGCATCCGAGCTGGTCGCTCGCCACCTTGGCCGCTGGTGCACCCACCTTCGAGAACTTCAAACCTAGCGCCAGCAACCCACGCCGCATTGACATTGCGGACATGTTGAAGGCCTTGGCCCAGGCGGAGATCAACTGGGGCCTTCTGGCCCACGCGCGGGCGCGCTGGCCGCACAAGCTGATTGTTAAAGGGGTGCTGCACCCGCAAGACGCCCAACGGATCGCCGCCATGGGCGCCGACGGTGTGGTGGTGTCTAACCACGGCGGGCGGCAATTGGCTTCGGTCCCCACGTCCATCGAGGCACTGCCGGCGATCCGGCAGGCGGTGGGGCCGGATTTTGCGGTGCTGCTCGACAGCGGCGTTCGCAGTGGTGATGACATCGCCAAGGCCTTGGCTGCCGGTGCCGACTTTGTGTTGCTTGGGCGAACCTTTCTTTATGGCACGGGAGCGCTTGGGGCTGAACGCGGCCCAGCAGTCACCATCGACATCCTGCGCGGTGAACTTGACACGGCGATGGCCCAGCTGGGCTGCAGTACCGTGCAAGAGCTTCGCTCCGCAGCTTTCTTTCCCCCATTGTCCTGGCCCAACCGCCAGAGCGGAGGCTCCCAGTGAGTTCACCTGTTCCCGCCCACGTGCCAACCGACCGGGTGGTCGAGTTCGACCGTTTCACTTCACCGGTGCTGCAACGCTGCCCGCACCGTGGGGTGGCAGAGCTTTTCAAGAACAGCCCCGACATCTTTTACACCACCGGTGACCGCGGGCACTGGGTTGTGGCCAGCGCCACCTTGGCGCGCGACATGCTGCGCCAGACTGACAAGTTTTCCAGCGACCCGGTGCACAACCCCGCCAACGCGCGCAAGCCGCCCACCCTGCCGAACCAGGCCGACCCGCCCTTGCACACCGAGTTGCGCCGCATCATCAACCCCTTTTTCTCGCCAGCTGGCGTTCAGAAGCTGGAGCACAGCGTGCGTCAACTGGCGGGCGAGCTCATTGACGAAGTCTTAGGGCGCGGGCATTGCGAGTTCTTGCGAGAGCTGGCCCAGCGGTTTCCGGTCCAGCTGTTCATGCGCATGACCAACGCCCCCATGGAAGACCGCGAAATGCTGGTGGCCAAGGTGGACCGATTCACCCGTGCGCCCGACATTCAAGAGCGCCTGGCGGCTTTGGGTGAGCTGGGCGATTACCTCAAGGGCATGATCGCCGAGCGCGAGCGCGCACCCGGTGACGACCTGGTCAGCCTGGCCGTGCACGGCACGGTTCATGGCCGCAGACTGACGGACGATGAGAAGCTGGGCATGGTCAACCTCTTGTTCCTGGGCGGCCTGGACACGGTGGCGGCGATGCTGTCTTTCATCATGGCCTACCTGGGCCAGCATCCGGCGCAGTACCAGCGCCTGGTGAGCGACCCAGAGCTGATCGGCAACGCGATTGAGGAGTTGATGCGGGTGCACGGTGTGGCCGGCATGGAGCGCGGCGTGACCGCCGACATGGACTATGCCGGCGTCAGCTTCAAGGCCAAGGACCGGCTGGTGTTTTTGCCGCATGTCTACGGGCTGGATGAGGCCCTGGTGGACGACCCGTTCCGGGTGGACTTTGATCGGCCCATCAGCAGCCACCTGGTGTTCGGCTCCGGCCCCCACCGCTGCGTGGGCTCGCACCTGGCTCGGTTGGAGATGAAGGTTTTTATTGAAGAGTGGGCGCGCCGTATTCCAGTGTTCTCAGTGGCGGCCGAAGGCGATCTGCCCACCCGCGGCGGTCTGGTCTGGTCACCGGTTGCCGTGCCGTTGGTATGGCCTGTGGCCGACACTGTGGCCGACACCTTGGCCGGTCAATACCAGGGCGCCGCCGCATGAAGATCATTGTTGACCGCCAGGTTTGTGCGGGCCATGCCCTGTGCGCTGCCAAGGCGCCCGATGTGTACCAGCTGGACGATGAGGGCTACTGCTGCTCCAACGGCGCCACCGTGCCGCCGCACTTGCACGAGCAGGCGCGCCTGGGTGCGCGGCATTGCCCCGAGGCTGCCATTTTGTTGGTGGATGACGAGGATGCCCCCTGATGCCTGCAATCACCTTTATTGCCGCCGATGGCAAGTCACAAACCCTGCAGGTTGAGGCCGGTCAGTCGGTGATGCACGTGGCTGTGGAGAACGACATCCGCGGCATTCTGGCCGACTGCGGAGGCTCTTGCTCCTGTGCTACTTGCCACTGTTACCTGGATGAGGCCTGGGCCTCACGTTTCCCGCCCGCGTCGGTGGAAGAGGCTGAGCTGGTCTCGTTTGCCTTTGACCCGCTGCCCAGCAGCCGGTTGTCCTGCCAGTTGCAGCTTGGGCCCGAGCACGACGGTCTGGTGATCCGCCTGCCCAAACGCCAAATTTGATTCAAGTCAGTCAGCCGCCTGCAGCGCTGCCTTGTGCGGTTGGCGTTGGCGGGTGGGGCAGGTGGCTGATCAGCGTTTGTGAAAAGCCCCCATCCACCGCAATGATCTGCCCGCTGACGTAAGAGGCGTCGTCTGACAGCAGGAAGGCAACCACCTTGCCCAGCTCGATCGGCGTGCCGATGCGGCGCAGCGGCATCATCATGCGACGTTTCTCATGCAACTCGGGGACAGAGTACACCGCCTCGGCCATCGCTGTGCGAATCAGCCCGGGTGCGACGGCATTGACGCGCACCCCCAGCGGCCCCCATTCCTGCGCGGCATGGCGGGTAAAGGCCGAGACGCCGGCCTTTGACATGGAATAAAAGCCTGCACCTGGTTGCGGATTCTCTGCGGCTATCGACGAGATGTTGACCACCGCGCCACCCGTCTGCTGCAGGTGCGGCAGTGCAGCCTGTGCCAGGCGGACCATGCCCTTGAGGTTGACCTCATAGACCAGATCGAGATCAGCTTCAGAGGTCCGCCACCGCGCTGCTGATCAGGGCGCCAGGATCGGTGCGAATATCGCCAGGTAGCGCCGTGCCGCCGACCGCCTGGGCGACCCGCAGTGCAGAGGGAGCGTCAATGTCGTTGACCAGCACATGCCAGCCCCGCTGTGCAAGAACCTGCGAGATGCCCTCGCCGATGCCTGCACCGCCCCCTGTGACCAACACCGTTGGTTTGCCCATATGGCCTCCTGTGCCAGAATGAATTAAAACGAATCCGGTGGATTCTCGCTGATCAGGATCGCTACACCAAGAACGACAAACCTAAGAACTGGACGCCCCCATGAGCCCATTTTTTCCACGCCTGTTCTCGCCGATGCGCGTTGGCAGCACTGAGATCCGTAACCGCATTGTGTTTGCCGGGCACGGTTCGCGATTTGTCGACTGGCACAGCTTCCATCTCAACGAACGACAAGCGCATTATTTGGCTGAACGTGCGCGCGGTGGCGTTGGCCTGATCATTCAGGGCTCATCCATGGTGCACCCAACCGGGCTGGCTGCAGCGGGCGTGAACGAGGTCTGGTCTGACGATTCCATTCCGTCCTACGCCCTCATCACACACGCCGTCCACGAAGCCGGCGCAAAAATTTTTGGCCAGTTGTCGCACCTGGGTCGGCAGGGCCACGGCTTTGCCACCCACCGGGAGTTATGGGCGCCCTCAGCAATCCCAGACCCGGCCAGCCGTATCGTGCCCCATGCCATGGACCGGCGCGACATCGACGAACTCGTGGATTGCTACCGCAGCGCCGCGCGTCGGCTGGCGACGGCTGGTTTCGACGGGGTCGAGGTCTATCTGGCGCATGGCTATCTCTTGGCGGAGTTTCTCTCGCCCTTCAGCAATACCCGTCAGGACGCCTATGGCGGTTCGCTGGAAAACCGTTGCCGCCTGCCGCTGCGGGTGATCGATGCGGTACAAAAAGAAGTGCCTGGATTCCCGGTTGGTATACGGGTCAGCGCCGACGAATTCGTCCCCGGCGGTATCAACCCGCCGGAGTGCAATGCCATCCTCGAGCACTTGCTGGACCGGGTGTCGGTTGACTACATCAGCGTCAGCCAATCCAACTACGCGTCGATCGACCGCATGATCCCGGACATGAGTTTCCCCCGCGCACCGTTTGTGCACTACGCGGCTCAGGTGCGCCAGGTGGCAAGGGGCATTCCGGTACTGGCTGTGGGCCGACTGGTGACGCCGGAGCAGTGTGAGACCCTGTTGGAGAACGGCACAGCGGATGCGGTCTGCCTGGTGCGCCCGCTGATCGCCGACGCCCAGTGGCCTGACAAGGCCCGTGAAGGGCGCCGTGAGGACATCCGCGAATGCATTTCTTGTAACGTGGGTTGTCGGGGTGGTCCGCATCGCGGGACACCGATCGCCTGCCTGGTCAACCCGGTGGTGGGCTACGAGGCCCAATACGGCGCCGGCAAGATTCTGCCGACCACATCGCCACGCAAGGTTTTGGTCGTCGGGGGCGGCCCCGGCGGTTTGAAGGCTGCAGAGGCAGCCGCCTCGCGCGGCCATCAGGTGACGCTATTGGAGGCCACGGGTCAACTCGGTGGGCAGGTGCTGGTGGCGGCAGCCGCTATGCCCTATCGGGACGAATTTGCCAACAGCGTACGCTTTCTTGAGCAGCAGGTCCGTAAGCTCGGTGTCGATGTCCAACTGCACACACGTGCGACGACTGAAAGCGTGATCGCAGTGCAGGCTGATGTGGTCATCGTGGCGACTGGCTCAAGCCCTGGCCGCCCGGCGATCCCGGGTGCCCACCTGCCCCATGTGTGCACAGTCCTCGACGCAATCGCGCATGGCGTGAGAGGCCCCAAGGTGGTGGTGCTGGATTCTGGAGAATCTGACTGGAAATGCCTCACCACGGCGGAAGCCTTG
>RFWA01000190.1 GCA_009922295.1 Betaproteobacteria bacterium | reverse complement strand
TCGTGTGCTCCTCACTCTGGCGCATGATCCGGCCAGCCCACTCGTCCCGCTCGCGCGGTGACAGCGAGTGACCCAGCACAGTGTCAAACCCGGGGTGCAGCGCCGAGCCCGGGTAGGTCGGTTTGATCACGCATTGGCCCAGCCGCGGCAAGACCTCTTCCATGGCTGATCGTTCTCCGCACCACCAGGTGGGCAGTGCCGGCAGGCTCAAGTCCTGGCCCAGCACCTCTTGCGCCAGCGCAGGCAAAAAGCCCATCAAGGCGGGCGACTCCAGAAAAGCCGTGCCCGGCGCATTGGCCACCAGCAACTTGCCGGCCCGGATCGCCTGCAGCAAGCCCGGCACACCCAGGGTGGAGTCGGGCCGCAACTCCAGTGGGTCCAGGTACTGGTCATCAACCCGCTTCAGCAGACCGTGCACCGGCACCAGACCTTTCAGGGTTTTCAGGTACAGGCTTTCGTCGCGCACGATCAGGTCGCTGCCTTCGACCAGGCTCAAGCCCAGGTAGCGCGCCAGGTAAGCGTGTTCAAAATAGGTTTCGTTGTAGGGGCCGGGCGTGAGCAGGGCCAGGTGAGCGTCCTCGCCAGCCGGGCTGCGGCTTTTCAGGCTGTCCATCAAGGCGCGGTAGGTGCTGGCCAGCCGCTGAACCCGCAGCGCCTGAAAGGCCTGCGGAAACTGACCCGAGATGGCCAAGCGGTTTTCCAGCAGGTAGCCCAGACCGGACGGCGCTTGGCAGCGTTGGCCTACCAGCCACCAGTTACCGTCGGGGCCATGTGCCAGGTCAAACGCCGCAATGTGCAGGCGCACGCCGCCCACCGGCGCCACGCCGTGCATGGCGCGCAGGTAACCCGGGTGGCCCTGCACCAGTGCCGGCGGCAGCATGCCGCGCGCCAGCAGCCGCTGCGGCCCGTACACATCGGCCAACACATGTTCCAGCAGCTGCATGCGCTGCAGTACACCGGCCTCGATGCGCTGCCATTGCTCGGGCTCGATCAGCAGTGGGAACAGGTCCAGTGACCAGGGGCGCTGCGGCCCGTTGTCGTCGGCATAGACGTTGTAAGTGACCCCGTTGTCGCGAATCTGGCGCTGCAGGCTGGCGTAGCGCTGGTCCAGGTCGGCGGCGGTTTGGGCTTCGGTTTGAGATAGAAATAGGCCCCAAGCCCCCGTCGTTGCAGGTTTTATAGCTTCTGTATTGATAGCAATCGTGCCGCGCAGCTCGTCCAGGTGGCCCGGGCTGGCCGTACAGGCCGCCGCTTGGGCGGCAACATCCTGTGCGGAGTCAGCCAGAGGCGGTGCAGGTTGGTCAGTTCGGGCAGTCACAGACAGAGTATGCCAGCGCTCAATCAGCGTAATCTTGCGTTTAATCGATCCCGGGCGGGTCAAACGAGGGTTTACCCGGTGACTTATCTCCCCATCAGGCGTAGACTGCCAAAAACCCCAGCTCTTTTAGGGTTTTGGGGTCACCAGGAGACGCAATTGCAGCCTACTGACCTCAGCGACCCGGCCTATTTTCATAAAGTCGTGGATTGCCAGTGGGCTTGCCCCGCCCATACCCCCGTGCCAGAGTACATCCGACTGATCGGGCAGGGCCGCTACAGCGACGCCTACATGATCAATTGGGTGTCCAACGTGTTCCCCGGTGTGTTGGGGCGCACCTGTGACCGGCCTTGCGAGCCCGCCTGCCGGCGCGGACGGGTGGAAGAAAACAACGACCCCACCGGCGGCCCGGTGACCCAACCCGAGCCGGTGGCCATCTGCCGCCTCAAGCGGGTGGCCGCTGACATGAAAGACGACGTCAAGGGCCGAATGCCAGCCTTGGCACCGCCTAATGGTCGGCGCATTGCCTGCGTGGGCGCCGGGCCTTCGGCCCTGACGGTGGCGCGAGACCTGGCGCCGCTGGGTTATGACGTGACAGTATTCGACGGTGACCGACAGGCCGGCGGCTTCATCCGCTCCCAAATTCCACGTTTTCGACTGCCCGAGTCGGTGATTGACGAAGAGACTGGCTACATCCTGGATCTGGGTGTCAATTTTCGGGGTGGCGAACGGATCGAGTCTTTGACTGGCCTGTTGGCCCAGGGCTACGACGCGGTCTATGTGGGCTGCGGTGCGCCACGTGGTCGTAACCTGGACATCCCGGGCCGCCAGGAGGCTGCGGCCAACATCCACATCGGCATCGACTGGCTGGCGTCGGTGTCGTTCGGGCATGTGACCAGCATTGGCAGCCGGGTGATTGTGCTGGGTGGGGGCAATACCGCGATGGACTGCTGCCGTTCGGCCCGCCGGCTGGGTGGCACGGACGTCAAGGTGGTGGTGCGCAGCGGCTATGACGAGATGAAGGCCTCGCCCTGGGAGAAAGAAGACGCCGTGCACGAGGGCATCCCGATTGTTAATTTTCATGTGCCGCGCAGCTTTGAGCACCAGGACGGCCAGCTTACCGGCATGTATTTTGATGTGGTTAAAGCCGTCTATGACGCGCAGGGCCATCGCAGCCTGGTGCCAACTGGCGATCCGCCGGTGTACTTGGCCTGTGACACCGTGCTGCTGGCGGTTGGGCAAGAGAATGCCTTTCCGTGGATTGAGGCCGACAGTGGCGTGCGTTTTGACCGCTACGGCCTGCCGGTGCTCGACAAGAGCAGCTTTCAATCGAGTCTGCCCAAGGTGTTTTTTGGTGGTGATGCCGCGTTTGGCCCCAAAAACATCATCACCGCTGTGGCCCACGGGCACGAGGCCGCGATTTCGATCGACCTGTTTCTAAATGGCCAGGACACCGGTCGCCGGCCGCCACCCACCACCAACCTGATGTCGCAAAAAATGGGCATCCACGAGTGGAGCTACGACAACGATGTGTCCAATGACAACCGGTTCAAGGTGCCATGGGCCAAGGCTGAAATCGCGCTGGCCAACATCCGGGTCGAGGTGGAGCTGGGTTTTGACGCGGCCACCGCATTCAAGGAGGCCAGCCGCTGCCTGAACTGCGACATCCAGACGGTCTTTACCCCCGAGACCTGCATTGAGTGCGACGCCTGCGTCGACATCTGTCCCATGGACAGCATCACCTTTACCGACAACGGCGAAGAAACCGACCTGCGCCAGCGCCTGAAAGCGCCTGCGGGTGATCTGAAGCAGGCGCTGTACGTGTCAAGCGCACTCAAAACCGGCCGTGTCATGGTCAAAGACGAAGACATGTGCCTGCACTGCGGCCTGTGTGCCGAACGCTGCCCCACCGGCGCCTGGGACATGCAGAAATTTTTGCTCAACACGGCCCAGGCCGGTCCCGCCGTAGGTCAACCCGCCATCGGCCGCAGGGAGATTGCATGAAATCCATTGAAGCCATCAACGACTTCGTCATCAAGTTTGCCAACGTCAACGGTTCAGGTTCGGCCTCGGCCAATGAGCTGTTTGCCAAGGCCATTCTGCGCATGGGCGTGCCGGTCAGCCCGCGCAACATTTTCCCCAGCAATATCCAGGGCCTGCCCACCTGGTACGAGGCCCGGGTTTGCGAGCAGGGCTACCAGGGCCGGCGCGGCGGGGTCGACATGATGGTGGCCATGAACCCCCAAACCTGGGACGCCGACGTGGCCGAGATCGAGCCCGGCGGCTACCTGTTCTACGACAGTACCCGGCCTATCCCGGCCAGCCGCTTCCGGACAGACGTGCAGGTGATCGGCGTGCCGCTGACCGACATCAGCAACGCCGCCTACACCGACCCGCGCCAACGGCAGCTGTTCAAAAACATCATCTATGTGGGCGCACTGTCTGTGCTGTTGGATGTAGAGGCGGCGGTGTTTGAGAAACTGTTTGCCGAACAGTACCGGGGCAAAGAGCTGCTGCTGGACTCCAATGTGCGCGCCCTGCACCTGGGCCGGGACTATGTGAAGCAGCACCTGCAGGCCCCTCTGGGCATACGGGTGCGGCGCTCCGACCAGGTGGGCGACCAGATTTTTACCGACGGCAACAGTGCCGCCGCCCTGGGCTGCGTGTACGGTGGCGCCACCGTGGCCGCCTGGTATCCCATCACGCCGTCGTCCTCGGTGCCAGAGGCTTTTCAAAAATACTGCGACAAGTTTCGGGTGGATGCGGCCACCGGCCAGAACCGGTATGCCATCGTGCAGGCCGAAGACGAGCTGGCCTCCATCGGCATGGTGGTTGGCGCCGGCTGGAACGGCGCCCGCGCCTTTACCGCCACATCGGGCCCCGGCGTGTCGCTGATGACCGAGTTCATCGGTCTGGCCTACTTTGCCGAGATCCCAGTCACCATCATCAATGTGCAGCGGGGTGGCCCGTCCACCGGCATGCCCACCCGCACCCAGCAATCTGATTTGCTGTCGTGTGCCTATGCGTCTCACGGCGACACCAAGCATGTGATGCTGCTGCCCGAAGACCCGCATGAGTGTTTTGAGTTTGCCGCAGCCGCCCTGGACCTGGCCGATCGGCTGCAAACCCCCATCTTCTTCATGACCGACCTCGACATTGGCATGAACCAGCGCCTGTGCCAACCCTTTGTTTGGGACGACCAGCGCGACTACGACCGCGGCAAGGTCATGACCGCTGAAGAACTGGAGGCCGGCAAAGACTTTGGCCGCTACAAAGACGTCGACGGCGACGGCATCCCCTGGCGCACGCTGCCCGGCACCCACCCCACCAAAGGCAGCTACTTCACGCGCGGCACCACGCGCGACCCCTACGCCCGCTACAGCGAGCGAGGGCCAGACTACATCTACAACATGGAGCGGCTGCTGCGAAAATTTGCCACGGCCGCTGACCTGGTCCCACAGCCGGTGCTGCGACCAGCGGCACTGCCCACCCTGACTGGCGTGCTTTACTTTGGCTCCACCAGCCCGGCCATGCAAGAGGCGCTGGACCAGCTGTCGGCTGAGGGCATTGCCATCAACGCCATGCGGCTGCGGGCGTTCCCGTTCCCGGCCTCGGTCAAGGCCTTTTTAGACGCGCACACCACCGTGTTTGTGGTGGAACAAAACCGCGACGCCCAGATGCATTCGCTGCTGGTCAATGAGCTTTCGGTTGACCCGGCCCAACTGGTCAAAGTGTTGCATTACGACGGCACCCCCATCACGGCCCGCTTTATTGCCGGCTACATCCGCAAAGTGCTGCAACCGCGCGCGCTGGCGCAGGGCAACCCTAACCTGAAGGAGGCCGCATGACCTACCTGGCCAAACCGGCTCTGCACCACCCCACGCTGACCCACAACCGTGTGGGCTACACCCGCCGCGACTACGAGGGCCGCATCTCAACCCTGTGCGCCGGCTGCGGCCATGACTCCATCTCGGCGGCCATTGTGCAGGCCTGTTGGGAGCTTGACATCGAGCCACACCGCGTGGCCAAGCTCTCAGGCATTGGCTGCAGTTCCAAAACCCCGGA
>RFWA01000189.1 GCA_009922295.1 Betaproteobacteria bacterium | reverse complement strand
ACCATCACCCAAAGCCAGCTCTATGGCATCGTCAACACCATTCGACTGAACGACAGCATCTACAAAACCGCTGGCTCGGTACACGGCTGCGCGCTGTTCCAAGGCGAGCGCATGCTGATGTTTGTGGAAGACGTGGGCCGCCACAACGCACTAGATGCGATTGCCGGTTGGATGTCAATGCAGCCCAACGAAAGCAACGGCCCGGGCGCACGCACCGGTATGAGCGCGCATGACAAAGTGTTTTACACCACCGGTCGCCTGACCAGCGAGATGATCATCAAGTCCGCGCAAATGGGCGTGCCGGTGGTGATCTCGCGCAGCGGCATCACCCAAATGGGCCACCAGGTCGCCCAGCGCCTGAACCTGTGCGCCATAGGCCGCGCCACCAACAAACGCTTCCTGTGCTTTAGCGCGCAGCAAAGACTGGTACTGGAGCCGGAACTGGCAGGGGCGCGCTTGAAGGTGGCTTAAAGGGCGCGCAGTGCTATCGTCTCGCCCATGAACCCCAACAACCCCCAGCCAAGCCCCAAGCTGTCCATCCCCACCAGCGCCATCACTGGCCTGGTCTTGGCCGGTGGCCGGGGCAGCCGCATGGGCGGGGTGGACAAAGGCCTGCAGTCATTCGCCGGCCAGCCCCTGGCCATGCATACCTTGAGGCGCTTGCAGGCGGGCGCCGGCTTGGGCGCCTACATGCTCAACGCCAACCGCAATCTGGATGTCTACCAGCAGTGTGGCGTGCCGGTGCACGCTGACGCGGTGGGTGATTTTGCGGGTCCGTTGGCGGGCTTTCTGGCCGGGCTGGACCATTGCCACACCGACTACCTGCTGGCCGTGCCTTGCGATACGCCGCTGTTCCCCGCCGACCTGGTGCCACGCCTGGCCCAGGCACTTGCAGGCAGCGGCGCGATGCTGGCCATGCCCAGCGCGCCCGAGGCGGACGGGCAGGGCAGCAGTCGCATGCGTCTGCAGCCGGTTTTTTGCCTGATGCACGTCAGCGTAGCGGCCGGTCTGCGCCAGTACATGCTGGGCGGTGGCCGCAAGATTGACACCTGGTTTGCCCAGAGCGCCGGGGTGGTCGTGCCTTTTGATCGGCCAGGCGACGATCCGCAGGCCTTTTTTAACCTCAATACCTTGGACGAGCTAGCCCAGGCGCAGCGGCCTTAGCGCCTGCCTGCCCAGCGGCGCAGCACCCAGGCCAGCGCCACGCCCACTAGCACGGCGGCCACCAAATCGACCAGCAGCGTGAGCGCAAAAGTCACCCACAGCACCACCTGGTCGGCCCTGCCACTGCGCAGGGCGAAGTGCCCAAAGTGCTTGAGGTCGCTCATGTTGTAGGCCACCACAAACAAAATAGCCGCCAGTGCGCACAACGGAATTTGCGCGGCCAGCGGCGCCACAAAAAGCAGGGTGGCCACCAGCGTCAGGCTGTGTGTGATGCCGGCCACCGGGTTGGTGGCGCCGTTGCGGATATTGGTGGCGGTACGGGCAATCGCTCCGGTGGCGGCAAAGCCGCCCAACAGGGGCGCGGCCATATTGGCAATGCCCTGGCCAATAAGCTCTTGGTTGGAGTCATGCTCCATACCTGCCATGCTGTCGGCCACCACGGCCGAGAGCAAGGATTCAATCGCCCCCAGCAAAGCAATCGAGCAGGCCGGCCCCAGCAGTTGCAGCAGCACCGCCGGGCGCAAGTCAGGCCATTGCAGCGCGGGCAGGCCCTGCGGGATGCCGCCAAAGGCGCTGCCAATGGTTGCCACACCCTCCCAGCTACCTACGGCTTGCAGCACGGTCGCCACCACCATGGCCACCAGTGGCCCGGGCACCCGCGCCATGCCGGGCAGTCGTGGCGCAAAAATAACTAATGCCAGGCTGAGCAGCGCTAGCGCAACGGTTGCCGAATGCCACTGGGGCAGCACTTGCAACAGGCCTAGCAGCTTTTCGTGAAAGTGCAGACCGCCGCTGGCGGGCAGGCCCAAAAAGTATTGCCACTGCCCCACAAAAATAATCACCCCAATGCCGGTGGTAAAGCCGGCAACCACCGGTGCGGGAATGAACTTGATGACCCCACCCAAGCGCAGCACACCCATCAGGATCAGCATCACCCCGGCCATGAGCGTCGCAATTTGCAGTCCGACGATGCCGTACGTGGCCGTAATGCCGCTCAAGATAGCGATAAAAGCGCCCGTGGGCCCGGCAATCTGCACCCGGCTGCCCCCGAAAACGCTGACCAACAGCCCGGCCACGATGGCGGTGTAAATACCTTGCTCTGGCCGCGCCCCCGAGGCGATGGCAAAAGCCATGGCCAGCGGCAAGGCCACGATGCCGACAACGAAGCCAGCCACGATATTGGGAAGCCAACTGGCTTTGCCGTACAGGCCGGCAGCGCGGGATTCGAGCAGTGCAATCATGGGTGTGCTTGGAGTTGCCGGCGTCAGCCAAGTTGGCCAGGCGCACAAAAACATTATGCGCCGCCGTGCGCTAAGCTTTGCGCCCATGCCCGCCACCGACCGCACCCCGCTCTACTTGCATATCGACGCCGCCCAGTGCCGCGTGCACCTGGATGCGCGCGACCCGGCTTTTTATGGCAACCCCAACGCCGCCTACGCCGCGCTGCATGCCCAGTGCCCGCTGTTTTATTGGCAGGAGCAAGCGCAGTGGTTTTGCTGTGGCTACGAGCAGGTCAACAGCCTGCTGCGCGACAAACGCTTTGGCCGGCAAATACTGCATGTGGCCACCCGCCAAGAGCTGGGTCTGGCGCCGCCCCAAGCACATCTGCGCGACTTTGACCACAGCGAGCAGTGGTCCTTGCTGGCCCTGGAGCCGCCCGAGCACACACGCTTGCGCACCATGGTCAACCGCGCTTTTGTGTCACGCCAGATTGAGCGCTTTCGGCCCGAAATCGCAGCGCTGGCGCACCAGCTGATCGACGGCTTTTCCGCCCAAGGCCAGGTGGAATTGCTGGCGGCCTTTGCTGACATCATTCCGGTCACCATCATCGCGCGCTTGCTGGGCGTGCCCGAGGCCATGGGGCCGCAGTTGCTGCGCTGGTCGCACGACTACGTGCGCATGTACATGTTCGGGCGCACCCTGGCCGACGAGCAGGCGGCCAACCAAGCGGCTGCAGAATTTTCCGCCTACGTGCGCAGCCTGATCGCCGAGCGCCGGCGTGCGCCCCAAGACGATCTCATCAGCACCATGATTAGCACCGCGCAGGGCGGCCAGCCTATGGCCGAGGACGAGTTGGTCTCCACCATCATCGTGCTGCTCAACGCTGGGCACGAGGCCACGGTGCACCAGATCGGGAACGCCGTGACCACGATATTGGACAGCGGCCTGGCCCCGCACACGCTGTTTGCCGACGAGGCAAGCACCGCCGCAACCGTGGAGGAGTGCTTGCGCATCCGCGCGCCAGTGCATATTTTTTCGCGCTACGCGCTGCAAGACGTGGAGCTGGCCCCCGGCGTGGCCCTGCAAAAAGGCCAAAGCATCGGCCTAATTTTGGCCGCCGCCAACCTGGACCCACACAAATTTTCCGACCCCCTGGCCTTCAGGCCCACACGCAACGAGGGCGCCAACCTGTCCTTTGGCGCAGGCATCCACTTTTGCATAGGCGCCCCGCTGGCACGCCTGGAGCTACAGGTGGCTTTGCCGATTCTGTTTGCCCGACTGCCGGGGCTGCACCTGGCGCAGCGGCCGGTGGTGAAGGATGTGTACCACTTTCATGGCTTGGAGGCAGTGCAGTTGGCGTGGGGATAAGCCCTCAAGCCCAAAGCACCTTCTCCCCCGACGCATACCAGCCGTCCAGCCGGGCGGCGATAGACGTTTCGATATTACTGCGCTTGATTTTCATGGTCGGGGTGAGCATGCCGTTTTCGATTTGCCAGGGGTGGGCGGCCACGACGATGAACTTGAGGTGCTCGTAGTCGGCCACCTGGGCGTTCACCTGGGCTAGCAAGCTTTGCATGGCTTGCGTCACTTCGGCCCGCAAGGCCGGGTCATTTTGGCGGGGGCGCAGGTCTTCGGCCAGCACGACGATGGCAAACGCGGCCTCGTAGCCCAGACCGCCCACCAGCGAGATTTCCACCATGGGATGCACATTGATCAGGTTTTCGATGGGCGCGGGCGCCACATATTTGCCTTTGCTGGTTTTAAACAGCTCTTTCATGTTATCTTGAGTTGTCCGTCCGGGGCGACCATGCCCAAGTCGCCGGTGTGGAAAAAGCCGTCGGCGGTGAAGGCCTCGGCGTCCAGGTCCGGGCGCTTGTAGTAGCCCACCAGTTGCCCGGGGGACTTGATCAAAATCTCGCCCTCGGGGCTGATGCGCGCCTGCACGCCAGGGTTGGCAACACCCACATAGCCCGGTTCGCTGAACTGGGGCGTAGCGGTGTGGGAGTAGGCAAAGTCTTCGGTCATGCCCAGGCCTTCGAGCAGTTGCAGGCCCAGGCTGCGGTACCAGCGGATCAGGTCGGCGGGCAAGGGCGCCGAGCCGCTGAAGGCCAAAATCGTCTGGTCCAGGCCCAGACCGGTGAGGATTTTCTTGGCCACGATGCCTTTGACAATGGGGATGCTCAGGAGCAAAGACAGTTTCTTTTGCGGCATCTTGGCAAACACCGCTTGCTGGAACTTGAGCCACAAGCGCGGCACCGACACAAAGATAGTGGGCCGGGCGCGCTGCAAATCGGCGGCAAAGGTCTCTAGCGACTCGGCAAAGTACACATGCAACTGCCCGCTGACAAAGCTGGCGCATTCGACCACCGCGCGCTCAAACACATGGGCCAGTGGCAGGTAAGACAGGACGCGGTGCACCTCATTGGGCCCCACGTTTTGCGACATGCTTTGCGCGACGGCCAGTTCGGTGGCGGCGGTGATGCGCTCAAAGCTGTGCATCACGCCCTTGGGCTGGCCGGTAGAGCCCGAGGTGTAAATCAGCATCGCCAGGTCGGTGCCGGGGCGGGCGGGCTGGCCGTCCATCGGCGCGTTGCGGGCGGTAATGGCGTCCCACGTGTCGTAACTGGTGGCTGGCGCCAGTGGGAAGGCAATGCGCGGCATTTGCGCTGGTACGCCGGGTTCTTGATCGGGCCAGGTGTCCAGCTTGCCTACGAACAGCAGGCTGGCGCCGCTGTGCTCGAGCACATACTGAATCGTTTGGGCGCTCTCGGTCGGGAAAATTGCCACCGTGGTGTAGCCCGCCATCCAGATAGCCAGCTCGGCCATAAAGAAGTGTGCGCAGTTTTTGGACAGGATGCCGATACGCGCGCCAGGCTCATAGCCCAGAGCCTTGAGGTGGGTGGCCATGCGCCGCGCTTGGTCCAGGGTTTGGGTCCAGGTGTAGTCGGCAACCCGCCCGCCGCCCAGGGGTTGGGTCAGAAAGACCTGGTTGGCATGCGCTTTTTCGTGCGCATAT
>RFWA01000188.1 GCA_009922295.1 Betaproteobacteria bacterium | reverse complement strand
TTGTCGTTGACGTACTGGGCGAAGCGCCTTTTCACGTCGTCTGCCGTCTTGCCCTTGCCCAGGCTGCGAAGATGCTCGACGTAGTTCGCGCAGGCCGTTCTGACAGTTATTGCCGCCGACAATTTGCCGCCGTGGTCCAGATGCTTGAACCACAGTTCGGCCTCAGACTTGGCGGCGTCGTACCGTTGCGATGGCGGTAAGTGCGCGAAGTCGCCCAGGCTGCGGCGAGCCTGCTTGCCGTCCTCGGGGTCGTAGAACTGGCACAGCCATGTGCCGTCCGTCGTCGTGGTCATCCTGCGAAAGCCAATGTGCCGACCCGCGGTGAGTCGCTGCCAGTATGGTGCCGAGCGCAGCTTCAGCCTGCTGCGCGCCTCTACGGTATCGATGCGGGTTGCCATGGTGCGAAGGTGTCCTAAAAGTGTCCTAAACCTGGGTGGAAATTCTAGGACGATTCTGGACCATTTACCAATGAAAGATGGATGCGAGTGAATGTCTCTGGACCCTATATCCCCACTTTGAGATGGTGGGGGCGCAACAGCGCATCGCCTGGCAGCACATTGGCTACACGGGTGTGGCGCCGGCACTGCGTGATGTGATGGGTGGCCAGGTGCCTGTGCTGGTGGACGCCATCGTGCCCACCGGCGTGCAGGTCAAGGCCGGCAAGGTGCAGGGCCTGGCCATTGTGCGCAGCAAGCGCTCCCCCATGTTGCCCGACGTGCCCACACTGCAGGAGTTAGGTATCGCCATGCCCGATGCAGCGCCGTTTTATGGTGTGGTCGGTCCGGCCGGCATGCCGCCGGCGGTGGTGGCCAAACTCAATGACACCCTGGTGCGCGCACTGCGCCAGCCGGCACTGGCGGCCAAGCTGGCTGACATGGGTTTTGACATTGTGGGCGGCAGCCCCGACGACTACGGCCGCAAAATCCGCAGCGAGATCGAGCTTTGGAGCCGGATCGTGAAAGACAACCAGATCAAGGTGGAGTAACCCAAGAAGAGCCGCGTGGCCTGCGTCACAATGAGCGTATGACGCCATTTCAAGTGATCGTGCTGGCCACGCCCGTGTTTCTGCTGCTGATCGGGCTGGAATTTGCCTGGGGCATGGCGCGCGAGCGGCGTGGCACCGGGCGCAACACCTACCGCCTGAACGACGCCATCAACAGCATCAGCCTGGGTGTGCTGAGCCAGCTCAGCGGGGTGTTCAGCAAGCTGCTGACCATTGGCATTTACAGCGCGGTCTATGCCTCGGTGGCGCTGTTCCCGGACCCGGCTTTTTGGCACAGCGTTCCCGGCGTGCTGCTGGCGCTGCTGTTTTACGATTTTTGCTACTACTGGCTGCACCGCGGCGGTCACCGGGTGGCGGTGTTGTGGGCGGCGCACAGCGTGCACCACCAAAGCCAGCAGTACAACCTGTCTACCGCGCTGCGCCAGACCAGCAGCGGCGCCCTGCTGGGCTGGGTGTTTTACCTGCCGATGGCCGTGGCCGGGGTGCCGCCGCTGATTTTTGGCATCGTGGCGCTGATCGACCTGCTCTACCAGTTCTGGGTGCACACCGAGCAGATCGGCAAACTCGGCTGGTTTGACCGGGTGTTCTGCTCACCGTCCAACCACCGGGTGCACCACGCCGTCAATGACCGCTACCTGGACAAGAACTACGGCGGCATGCTGGTGTTGTGGGACCGGCTGTTTGGCACCTTCCAGACCGAGGCCGATACCGAGCCCTGCGTCTACGGCACCCGAACGCCGCTCAACAGCTGGGACCCGCTGTGGGCCAATGCCCAGGTCTATTGGGCGCTGCTGGCCGACAGCTGGCGCACCCAACATTGGGTCGACAAGCTGCGGGTCTGGCTAATGCCACCCGGTTGGCGCCCGGCCGACGTGGCTGCCCGCTGGCCGCAACCGGCCTTTAGCCTTGCAAAGGTACACACCTATGACCCGCCGCTGGCGCCGGCCATGGCCTGGTTCGCCGGCCTGCAGTTCAGCGCCCTGCTGCTGGGCGTGGCCACCGTGCTGTGGCAGGCAGGCCACTGGCCGCACAGCCAAGTCGCCGTTTGCAGCTTGGCGCTGCTGGTGAACTACTGGGCACTGGGCGCACTGCTGCAGGGGCGGTTGACCATGGGCGAGGTGCTGCTGGTGCAAGCGGCGGCTGTTGCCACCGCAGCTGCGGCGCTGGGCCAGTATTTTTGATGCCAGTTACAAGAAGGTTGCGGTGGAAACCCCGAAACGCTCACTAAGGGCGCGCACTTGCCTAACGTTGAGTTCACGCTTGCCAGCCAAAATTTCTGAAACCACGCCTTGACTCCCAATCTCTCTCAGGTCGCCTTGCTTTAGACCGTGTTGTTCCATCAGAAATTTCAGTGCATCAATACCATTGGTTTCAGGTAGGTGGTGTTGCTCTGTCTCGTAGTCTTCTATGAGGTCGCCAACGATGTCCACAAGCCCCATGATGGGATGACGTTCATCACCCCCTGCCTCAACTAAAAGGCCGTCTAGCATCTGCGTCATCCGGGCGTAATGGGCCTCATCTCGAATGGTGGAAATGTCTGTGGCAGCACGAAACTGCTCCCAAGCTGGAAGAAGTTTTTGCATGTCAATCATTGCGTTCATGGCTTCCATGCTCCTATGTCATATTCTTGGTGAGTTAACACCGCCTTGATGTAAACGATTTGCTTCTCGAAACGAATGTATGAAATTAGCCGATATTTATTGCCGCCAATATCAAAAACCACTAGATCGCCGACTCGGTCCACAGAGTTGAAGGATGCTTTGAGGTCACTCCAATTTGCATACCGGTTCTTCTCAACCACGCGTCTCCAACCCTTTAGGGGTGCCTCGGCTTGAGGGTGCTCAGCCGCAAATGCCCTTAGCGCACTGTTGCTGATGATTTTCATTTTGCCAGTTTATCTCAAATAGAGATACTGGATGAGCCTATCTTCGCGCAGCTGGTCGTTGGCTCATGGAAGCCTTGAATCCGCGCAACATCCGTTTTGCATGCGGGTCGACAGGTATGCCCACAACTACGGCTTCACTTGCTTTTGCGGCATCCGGGGGATTTAATTGGAGTCTGTCTCCAATTACCTGCTGAGCGATGCGGTGCTGGGCAGCTACTTTGTGGCGCAGATCCTGATGGTGCTCAACGCACGCCCAGCCCGATGAGCGTCATGCCCGACCCGATCGGGCATCCATGCTCCCGGTCGAATCACACCCCAAACATGTCACCGTCGTGGCTGGGCGGCGCCACACCGAGGTGGCGGTAGGCGGCCAGGGTGGCAATGCGCCCGCGCGGGGTGCGCTGCAGATAGCCCTGCTGAATGAGGTAGGGTTCGATCACGTCCTCGATGGTTTCGCGCTCTTCGCCGATGCTGGCGGCAATATTGTCCAGCCCGACCGGGCCGCCGTCAAAACGGTGGATCACTGCTTCGAGCAACTTGCGGTCCATCAAATCGAAGCCCTGCGGATCGACGTCGAGCATGGCCAGCGCGCGGTTGGCAATGTCGAGCGTGATCTCACCCGAGCCCTTCACGTCGGCATAGTCGCGCACCCGGCGCAGCAGCCGGTTGGCAATCCGCGGCGTGCCACGCGCGCGCCGCGCAATCTCAAAGCCACCGGCGTCATCGGTGGGCACATTGAGCAGGCCGGCGCTGCGGCGCACAATGCGCGCCAGCTCTTCAGCGGTGTAAAACTCAAGCCGCGCCACGATGCCAAAGCGGTCGCGCAGCGGGTTGGTGAGCATGCCGGCGCGGGTGGTGGCACCCACCAGCGTGAAGGGCTGCAGGTCGAGCTTGATCGAGCGCGCCGCCGGGCCTTCGCCGATCATGATGTCGATCTTGTAGTCCTCCAGCGCCGGGTACAAAATCTCTTCTACCACCGGCGACAGGCGGTGAATTTCGTCAATGAACAGGACGTCGTTTTTTTCCAGGTTGGTCAGCAGCGCGGCCAGGTCCTTGGGCTTTTCCAGCACCGGGCCACTGGTTTGCCGCAAATTAACACCGAGTTCGTGCGCAATGATGTGCGACAGCGTGGTCTTGCCCAGGCCGGGTGGGCCAAACAGCAGCACATGGTCCAGCGCCTCGTCGCGCTTGCGCGCCGCGCCGATGAAGATCTCCAGCTGCTCACGCACCTTGGCCTGACCCACGTACTCGTCGAGCAGCTTGGGGCGCAGCGCCCGCTCCACCGCCTCTTCATTTGGCGAAGCTGGTGCAGCCGCCAACATACGTTTGGGCGGCGCGGCAAAATCATCGGTCTGAACGCTCACGAAGGGCCTGAGGGGTGGAACAAGCTTGACTATAGCCTTCGCGGCCGTGGCCGGATTTAAGTTGTGCGGCAAAGTTGCCGATAAGAAAACAGGATATCAGTCATTCCGAAACCAGGGCCACACCTGCCCGCACGCCCAAGGGGCCCGCCAGCCATGAATTTACGCTCCTCCCTGCTGCCAGCACCACCGGACCCGGCCCTACACGCCCGCGGTGTGACTTGGGCTACGGCAGCACTGTGTGCCCTGCTGGCGGCCAGCGTTTTGGGCACGGCCCGAGCCGCAGACCCAGCACCGGCAGCAGCCAATGCCAGTGCGCCGGTCGCTGCGGCCAAACAGTCAGTATCAACGCCAAGCGCTCCAGCCAAAGGCGCGGCCGAGCAGGTGCTGGAGGCGGCAGAGACCAACGCCTTGGCGAAAAAGCGGCTGACCCTGGTGGTGAACGGCAAGGAGAAAAAGTACATCACCCTTCAGCCAAGCGAAGAGGCGTCGGCAGGGCCGAACAAAGGCACCAGCACGGCGTCGCCTGCCAGCCACAGCACGACAGCGCCAGCGACCATGCAACGACCTGCCATCTCGGGGGTTAATCCGCTGGCCAGCCGCCGGTACACCCGCGCCAAGGAAGCGGCCATGACCGGGCACGGCAGCGCGCATTCGGCCGGCGGCGAGGCGCACTGGAGTTACGAGGGTGACACCGGCCCGCAAGCCTGGGGCCGAATGAAGCCGGAGTTCAACCTGTGCGCCATCGGCAAGCGTCAGTCGCCGATCCACATCGACGAGCGCGACACGCTGCAGGGCCCAGCCGAGCCCTTGGTGTTCAATTACCAGCCCAGCGACGGGTCAGTGGTGAACAACGGTCACACCATCCAGGTGGACGTGCAGGGCGACAACACCCTGACCGTGCGCGGCTCGGTCTACAAACTGCTGCAGTTCCATTTTCATACCCCTTCAGAAGAACGGGTCAACTCCCGGGGCTTTTCGATGGTGGCGCATCTGGTTCACCGCAATGCTGAAGGCCAGCTGGCGGTGGTGGCACTGTTGATGGACCCCGGCGGTGCCAACAGCCTGATCAACAAGGTCTGGACCTACATGCCACTGGACAGTGGTGACCGGGTGCGCATGCCGCAAAATCTGCTGGACCTCAATGAGTTGCTGCCCAAAGACCAGCGTTAT
>RFWA01000187.1 GCA_009922295.1 Betaproteobacteria bacterium | reverse complement strand
GCGCAAAACGCTGTCACAGCCGCAGCCGCCAAAGAGGCCGGCGCCGTGGTCACGCCCTCGGGCCTGGTCTATCGTTCGCTCAAGGACGGCGCTGGCGCCAGCCCAAGCGCCAGCGACAAGGTCAAGGTCCATTACCGGGGTACCTTCCCGGATGGCAAGGAGTTCGACAGCTCCTACAAACGCAATGAGGCGATTGAATTCCCCTTAAGCGGCGTGATCAAGTGTTGGACCGAGGGCGTGCAGCGCATGAAGGTCGGTGGCAAGGCCAAGCTGACCTGCCCACCGGCCATTGCCTATGGCGAGCGCGGCGCCGGCGGCACGATTCCACCCAATGCCACCCTGCTGTTCGAGGTGGAATTGCTCGCCATCAACGGCAAGTAAGCCGGCCTCACCGGCATGGACCTGGCGCTGGTGCTGCTGCTGGGCCTGGTGGCTGGCACCGTGGGCGGAGTGGTCGGTTTTGGCACTTCCATCATGCTGATGCCGGCACTGGTGCTGGTGTTCGGCCCGCGGGAAGCCGTTCCCATTATGGCGGTGGCGGCCATCATGGCCAATGCCTCGCGGGTGGCGGCCTGGTGGCGCGAGGTGGACTGGCGCACCACCGCCGCCTACAGCGTCACCGGCGTGCCGGCTGCCGCCCTGGGCGCCCACACCCTGCTGAACCTGCCACCCGGCATGGTCGAGGCGTCGCTGGGCCTGTTTTTCATCTGCATGATCCCATTGCGCCGCTGGATGGCCCAGCAGCGCTGGGTGCTGAACCTGTGGCACATGTCAGCCGTGGGGGGTGTGATCGGTTACCTGACCGGCATCGTGGTCAGCACCGGGCCGATCAACGCGCCCTTCTTTTTGGCGCACGGGCTGGTCAAGGGCGCTTACCTGGGCACCGAGGCCATGGGCTCGCTGGCGGTGTATGGCGCCAAGGCTCTGACATTTAGGGCTTTCGACGCCTTACCCATGGCCACGTTAATGCGCGGCCTGACCATTGGCGCGTCGCTGATGGGGGGCGCGTTCATTGCCAAGCGCCTGGTGCTGCGGCTGGACGCCACACGCTTTCAGTTGCTGATGGACGGCCTGTTATTGGTGGCCGGGGCCACCATGCTGTGGGCGGCGTTCAGGCCTGCCCCTCTCTAAGAGCGCTCACACCACCAGCGGCTCGTCTTGCATGGCCTCCAGTTGGTCCTCCAGCATCTGCACCTGGCCCTGCCAGTAGTCGCTGGAGCCGAACCAGGGAAAGTTGATGGGGAAGGTCGGGTCGTCCCAGCGCCGTGCCAGCCAGGCGCTGTAATGGATCAGGCGCAGGGTGCGCAGCGGCTCAATCAGCGCCAGCTCGCGCCGGTCGAAATCGCGAAACTGCTCATAGCCATCCACCAGCGCGCCCAGCTGGCGGCTGCGCTGCTGCCGGTCACCGCTGAGCAACATCCACAGGTCTTGCACCGCTGGGCCGGTTCGGGCGTCGTCCAGGTCGACAAAGTGCGGCCCGGGCCCGGCCGCAGCCGGCACGTCCAGCGGCGTCCACAAAATATTGCCAGGGTGACAGTCGCCATGCAGGCGCAGCTGCCGAATCGCCGAATCTTCTGGGTCTTTTCGGCCTCTAGCCCCCGTCAATGCTGGGTAGTTAGCTATTAAATCAAGAGCATTTTGAGCGGCGCGAGTCCAGGCCGACTGCACATCCAGCGGCACCTTGTCGTGCGCTAGCAGCCAGTCGCGTGACTCGGTGCCAAAACTGTGCAGGTCCAGCGCGGGACGGCTGGCAAACGGCCGGGCCGCACCCACGCTGTGAATGCGCGCCAGAAAGCGGCCAATCCACTCCAGCACGTCCGGGTCATCCAGCTCAGGGGCGCGGCCGCCCCGGCGCGGGCTCACACTAAAGGCAAAGTCGCCAAAGTTGTGCAGGGTGCGGCCTTCCAGCAGCAGCGGCCCCACCACCGGGATTTCGGCTGCCATGAGTTCGGCAGAGAAGGCGTGCTCCTCAAGGATCTGCGCCTCGCTCCAACGCTGCGGCCGGTAAAACTTGGCCACCACCACCTGCCCGTCCTCCAGATGCAACTGGTAGACCCGGTTTTCATAGGAACTCAGCGCCAGCAAGCGCCCGTCACCGTACAGGCCGACGCTGGCCAGTGCATCCATCACGCCGTCCGGGGTCAAGGTCTCAAAGGCGTGGCGTGGGGCGGTCAGGGGCGAGGTGTCAGACATGGCTGCATTGTCGGGCCTGTGCCATCAGCGCCCGGGGCCAGCCTAGTCTGTGAACTCAAGCAGGTCTCATCCGTGACACACAAGTGACTCGCCGGCCCTATCGCCCGGCTGCCAGCTTGCCAAAGCCGCCATTGAGGGCGTAACATCAGTCCAACTAAGAAAGTAAGCGTGGAGACGGTTTTGGGCGATACGGGCAACCCCCTGGTAGGAACTTGGCATTTGGTGCGTTGGGACATCAGCTACGACGGTGGCCGCGCGCCTTCGCTGCCGTTTGGCGCCTCAGCCACCGGGATGATCCTCTACACCCAAGACGGCAGCATGAGCGCCTGCATTGCCCAGGCCGATCGGGCCAATCTGTCGTCCGACAGCGTGCGCAGTGCCCCGGTGGCGGAGCGGCTGGCCGCTTTCGAGAGTTTTTTCCAATACGCCGGTCGCTACCGTGTCCAAAGCCAGGACGGCCGGCTGCAGGTAGTTCACAGCGTCACTCACTCGCTGAACCCCAATTTTGTCGGCACCGAGCAAGTACGCTGGATCGACTGGCCGGCGCCCGGCGAGCTGGCCCTGTCGGCCTCAGACATGGTGCCCGGCACGGCAATAGCCCGGCATCATCGGCTTTTGTGGCAGCGCAGCCCCCAACCATGACAAACAGCTTCTTCGAAACCCACCAGGCGCGGTTCAAGCGGGCGCAGGCAGCCTGCGCCCAGCGCGACTGCTGGAGCCCCTTCCCAGAACTGCCCGGCAAGTACCCGGACGCCGAAACCGCACAGGCCAAAGGTCTGGCTGCCTTCAATGCCCGGCTCGGTCACCACCAGCCCCACCACTTTGCCCTCGACCAGCCTGGCACCGTTGGCACCCTGGGCGAAGAAATTTCACCGTACACGCAACGACCTCTCGGCATCCTGTACCCGCAGGCAGATCCAAACCAGTTGTTCGAAGCGGCAAGCAAGGCCATGACCGACTGGGCCCAGGCCCCGATCGACGAGCGCATCGGCCTGCTGCTGGAGGTGGTCGACACGCTGTACCGCGAGCATCTGTTTGACATCGTGAACGCTGTGATGCACACCGCCGGTCAAAGCTTCAACATGGCCTATGCCGGCTCCGGCGTGAATGCGCTCGACCGGGCCATCGAAGCCCTGGTCTATGCCCACCAGGCGCAGCATGCTGTTGCGCCGAAGGCCCGCTGGGAGCGTCAGTTTGGCCCCTCGACCATCGTGCTGGACAAAACCTACCGGCTGGTTCCGCGCGGCGTGGCGGTCTGCTTTTCATGTGCCAGCTTCCCGACCTGGAACGCCTGGCCCTCGATGATGGCCAGTCTGGCCACCGGCAATGCGGTCATCGTCAAACCTCACCCTGCCACCGTGCTGCCCATGGCACTGACCGTGCGCGTTTTCCGCCAGGTGTTGCAGGCAGCGGGCTTTGACCCGAACCTGGTCACGCTGGCCCTGGACAGCCAGGCCGCGCCGATTGGCAAGCAACTCGTCAAGCACCCGGCAACGGCGATGGTCGACTTCACCGGCAGCGTGCGCTTTGGCCAGTGGGTTGAGCAAAACGCCCACCCGGCGCTGAGTTTTACCGAGACCGCCGGTTGCAACACGGTGGTGCTGGCGTCGGTCACCGATCTGGACGCGGTGCTGCGCAGTCTGGCCACCACGCTGTGCCTGTTCAGCGCCCAGATGTGCACCAGCCCGCAGAACATCTATGTGCCGGCCGCGGGGGTGCAAACACCACGGGGCCTGGTCAGTTTTGACGAGGTGGCGCAGCGCCTTGCCGATGCGGTGGTGGCGCTGACGCGCGACCCGAAAAAAGCCGCCATGATCTTGGCCACGGTGCAGTCGCCACAAACGCTGGCGCTGCTCGCCGAGCTGAAAAGCCAGGGGGCACAGCGCGGCACCGTGTTGTTGGCACCGCAGGCCTACCCGCACCCGGACTGGCCAGCCGCCCGCACCAGCACACCCTTGATGTTGCAGGTCAGCAAGGCCGAGCGCGACCTGTACGGCGAAGAGCGCTTTGGCCCGGTCAGCTTTGTGATCGCCTGTGACGACGCAGATGATGCGCTGGCCCAGGCCACGCGCGATGTATGTGAATTCGGCGGCCTCACGGCTTTTGTGTATGCCACCGACGAGGCCTACATCACCCAGGCCGAGGACGCCTACGCCCGCGCAGGCGCCCAACTCACCATCAACCTGACCGGCGCCATGCCGCTCAATTTTGCCGCCGCCTACAGCGACTACCACGTCACCGGGCTGAACCCCGCCGGCAACGCCGCCCTGACGCACCTGGCCTTTGTGGCCAACCGCTTCTGTGTCACCCAATCGCGTCGGCCCGCCCGGGCTGATGCCACAGTTAACTCCAAATAAAGGAATCAGCCATGGGCTACAACGAAATCCCGGTCCTGAATGGTGGCTTCGCGCCGATCGACCAAGAACTAACGATCGACCTGACCGACATCGAGGGCGAAATCCCGAAAGATCTGACCGGCATGTACGTGCGCAACGGCCCTAACCGCCGTTTCGAGGCACCCGGCCGTTACCACTGGTTTGACGGCGATGGCATGCTGCACGCAGTGCGCTTCGCCAATGGCAAAGCGCAGTACCAAAACCGCTGGGTCATGACCGACAGCCTGAAGGAAGAACTCACCGCCGGATCGGCACTGTGGCAGGGCATCAAGGACCCGCCGCGCAAGGACCGGCCCGACATGCCGATCAAGAACACCTCCAACACCGATGTCAAGTATTACGCTGGCCACCTGGTCTCCATGTGGTACCTGGGTGGCTCGGTCTACCAGTGCCGCCCTGGCGACCTGTCCACCGTGGGTCGGCTGCCGGTCGATCCACGGCTGGTGGGCCTGCCGATCTCGGCACACTCCCGGGTCGACGAACGCACCGGTGAGTTCCTGTTTTTTGCCTATGGCAAAGAGGCGCCTTACATGCACTACGGTGTGATGGACCGGATGGGTCAGCTCAAGACCTTCATGCCGGTGCAATTGCCCGGTCCGCGCCTGCCGCACGACATGGCGATCACGCCCAACTACACCATCCTGCATGACCTGCCGCTGTTCTACGATATGGACGCATTTGCCGCCGGCCGGCACAAGCTCAAGTTTCACCACACGCTGCCCTCGCGCTTTGGGGTCGTACCGCGCCACGGCACACCAGACCAGATCCGCTGGTTCGAGGCCAACCCGACCTATATGTACCACGTGTCCAATGCCTGGGAAGAGGACGACGGCCAGGGAGG
>RFWA01000186.1 GCA_009922295.1 Betaproteobacteria bacterium | reverse complement strand
TTCTAACCCTCTCAGCCTTATTGTTGACCTGGGGCATTGCCCTGCCAGTGGGTGTGTTTTCTGCGGTCAAAAAGTACTCTGTTGCCGACTACATCGTCACAGGCTTGTCGTTTCTGGGCCTGGCGATACCGAGCTTTTTACTGGCCCTGGTGCTGATGTACGTGGCTGCCGTGGAATATGGGCAGAACGTTGGCGGTCTGTTTTCCGAGGAGTACCTGACGGCACCATGGAGTGTCAACAAGGTCATCGACCTGTTGCAACACCTTTGGATTCCGGTGGTTATTCTGGCCGTGTCTGGAACTGCCAGCCTGATTAGGGTGATGCGCGCCAACATGCTTGACGAGTTGCACAAGCCCTATGTCACAACGGCGCGGGCCAAGGGCCTGTCCGAGTTCACCCTGCTGGTGAAATACCCGCTGCGTCTGGCACTCAACCCTTTCATCTCGACCATTGCCTGGCTGTTACCCAACCTGGTGTCGGGCTCCATCATCGTCGCCATTGTGCTGAGTTTGCCTACAGCAGGGCCCTTGTTGCTGCAGTCCCTCATGAGCCAGGACATGTACCTGGCCGGTGCCTTTATCCTGCTGATCTGTGCCTTGACAGTGTTGGGCTCACTGGTCAGTGACATTTTGTTGGCGCTGGTTGACCCGCGCATTCGCCTTGAATAACACTGCTACCTCTTCGAGCCGCCTGGCGGTCGCATCGCAATGGCAATTGGTCTGGTGGGCCTTCAAGCGTCACCAATTGGCGATGGCTGGTTTGATCGTGACCGCCGCCCTGTATTTGATTGCCGTGGTGCCGGGCTTTTTCGCCGTCAATGACCCCTCCAAGCAAAATGTGCGGACCGCGTTTCACCCCCCGCAAGCGCTGCACCTGATAGACACGTCCAGCGACGGCAGTTGGGCGCTTCGTCCCTATATCCACCCCTACGTGCTCAAGCGCGACCCCAAATCGCTGGCTTCGGTTTATCAGGAGGACCGCGAGCGCAAAGTCTACCTTGAGGTTTTGGGCGAAGGCTATGAGTATTCGGTGTTGGGCCTCTTCAATTCGCGCACCCACCTGTTTGCCTCGCAGGAAGCTCGCCAGCCGCTGTTCTTCTTCGGCGCAGACAGGCTCGGACGTTGCGTTTTTAGCCGCATCATGGTGGGCACGCAAATCTCGCTGTCGGTAGGTCTTGTCGGGGTCTTCCTGGCCCTAAGCATTGGCATCGTGCTGGGGGGCATATCGGGCTACTACGGCGGGCGGATTGATTTCGTCATCCAGCGTGTGATTGAGTTGGTGTTGTCCTTGCCCACCATTCCCATCTGGCTGGCGGCTTCAGCCGCAGTGCCACAGAATTGGCCAGCGACCCTGAATTACTTCATGATCACTTTGATTCTCTCGCTCACCGGTTGGGCGCAGTTGGCGCGGGTGGTGCGCGGTCGCTTCCTGAGCCTGCGGACTGAAGAGTTTGTCACTGCGGCGCGGCTGGACGGTGCCTCAGAGGGGCGCATCATCTTTCGCCATATGTTGCCAAGCTTCTCCAGCCACATCATTGCATCGATCTCGCTGGCCATTCCCGCCATGATTCTGGCGGAGACCTCCCTGAGCTTTTTGGGCCTAGGCCTGCAGCCCCCCACCATTTCATGGGGCGTGCTGTTGCGGGAGGCGCAAAACATCCGCTCCATTGCCACCGC
Source organism: Betaproteobacteria bacterium (assembly GCA_009922295.1). Taxonomy (GTDB): domain Bacteria; phylum Pseudomonadota; class Gammaproteobacteria; order Burkholderiales; family Burkholderiaceae_C; genus Rhodoferax. The sequence goes on along the minus strand of RFWA01000186.1, from coordinate 3,802 downwards.
ACCCTGGCTGTTTGCGCCGGGTGTCGCCGTGGTTCTGGCGGTGATTGCGCTCAACTTCCTGGGCGATGGTCTGCGCGACGCCTCTGACCCCTACAACAAATGAGCGTGACCCCCCAAACGATGAGCGTCGACGGCCAGACCCCCAAAGACGGCGTGCTATTGGAGGTGCGTGGCCTTCAAACCCATTTCTCGATCCGTACCGGCACCATCAAGGCGGTTGACGGCGTGTCATTTGATGTGGTGCGGGGCAAAACGCTCTGCGTCGTCGGGGAGAGTGGCAGTGGCAAAAGCGTCACGGCCCGTTCAATCTTGCAAATTGTGGACGAACCGGGTCGCATTGTGAGCGGCTCCATGTTGCTGCACCGCCCTGATGGCAGCAGCGTGGACCTGGCCCGGCTGGGCGCGCGTTCGCGGGAGATCCGCGCGGTGCGCGGTGCCGAGATCGCCATGATTTTCCAGGAGCCCATGTCCTCCCTGTCACCCGTGCACACGGTGGGCAACCAGATCATGGAGGTGTTGACGCTGCACCTCAAGATGTCTAAGGAGCAAGCCCGGGCACGCTGTGTGGAACTGCTGACCCAGGTTGAGATTCCCAACCCCGCCAAAGCGGTGGACCGCTACACTTTTGAGTTCTCAGGCGGTATGCGCCAGCGGGTGATGATCGCCATGGCGCTGGCCTGCAAGCCGGCACTGTTGATCGCGGATGAACCTACGACGGCACTGGATGTGACCACCCAGGCCGAGATCCTGGATCTAATCAAGAACCTGCAGCAAAGCCAGGGTATGGCCGTGATGTTCATCACGCATGATATGGGTGTGGTGGCGGAGATTGCCGACCAGGTCATCGTGATGAACCATGGCAAGGTGGTGGAGACCGGCACGGTGGATGATATTTTCCATGCGCCGAAAGACGACTACACCCGAATGCTGATCAGCTCGGTGACCAAGCTTGGGCGCACGGCCAATATTCGGCTAAGCCGTCCACCCATCGCCAGCACGGTAGAGCCGATTTTGCAGGTGCGTGATCTGAAACAGTACTTTGGCACCGCCAAGGCACCGATCAAGGCCGTCGACGGTGTGTCGTTCAGCGTGATGCCGGGCGAGTCCTTGGGCATCGTCGGAGAGTCTGGCTCTGGCAAAACAACCATGGGCCGTTGCCTGCTCCGTGTCTACGACCCGACGGCCGGCGCCATCGATTACCGGCGCGCCGATGGCTCGGTGGTCGACATCGTGAAAGCTGACAAACAGACGCTCAAGAATTGCCGGCGTGAAATGCGCATGATCTTTCAAGACCCGGTGAGTTCGCTGAACCCTCGCATGACGGTGGCGCAAATTGTGGGCGAGCCCCTGCTGGTCAACGGCATTGCCACCGGCAAGGCGCTCGACGAGCGGGTGGCCGAGTTATTGCAGAACGTCGGCCTGGAGCCGGCTTGGCGTGAGCGCTACCCCCATGCCTTCTCGGGCGGTCAACGCCAGCGTATAGGTATCGCCCGCGCCATTGCCCTTAATCCCCGCGTGATCATCGCTGACGAGGCCACTTCGGCACTTGATGTGTCACTTCGGTCACAGATGCTCGACCTATTGCTCAATTTGCAGGACAAGCTCGGCCTGTCCTTTGTCTTCATCAGCCACGATATTGCGGTGATCCGCTATTTTTGTGACCGCATCGCTGTCATGTACCGGGGCAAGATTGTGGAGACGGGCGAGACCAACCAGGTGTGCGACGCCCCCACTCACCCCTACACCCAGGCGCTGTTGTCGGCTATTCCGCAGCCTGACCCGCGTGCGCGCAGCATGCACAAGCGTTTCCGCTACAACCCGGAACCCTGAGGCATCGCCATGAAAATCACCGATATCAAGACCTTTCTGATGCATGTAGGTGTGCCCGCGCCCAAAGCCTGGGCGTCAGACAATGCCTTTGGCAGCCAGAGCTACTCGCCCGGCATCACCGGCACGCGAAACTGGCTTTTCGTCAAGGTCTACACCGACGAGGGCTTGGTGGGTATTGGCGAATGTTCGGGATGGCCCCGTGTGATCGAGACCGCAGTGCAGGATCTCAAGCGCTTGCTGGTTGGCGAGGACCCGACCCATATCGAGCGCCTTTGGCAACGCATGATGTCGGCCATCATGGTGCATGGACTGACCGGTACGGTGGGCGCCGGCGCGATGACCGGTATTGACATGGCCCTGTGGGACATCAAGGGCAAAGCGCTGGGTGTCCCGGTCTGGAACCTGCTGGGCGGCAAGGTGCGGGACCAGATCCGCATCTACGCCCATGCCAACACGCCCGAGGTGGCACTGAGCCTAAAAGCGCGGGGCGTGACTGCCATCAAGTGCGGTGGTGTGTCGGACCCGGTGCGCAAGGTTGCGGCCCTGCGCGAGGCGGTAGGTGATGAGATGGACATCATGATCGACCTGCATGGTCCACCATGGATGACCCCCGGAGATGCCGCGCGTCTGGCGCGGGCGCTCGAGCCCTACCACCTGCTGTTCATTGAAGATCCGATTGCACCGGACAACCTCGATGGCTACAAGCGGATCCGCGACGCTGCCCAGGTTCCCTTGGCAGCCGGCGAGCGCATGAGCACCATCTATGGTTCGCGTGATCTGATCGAGCGTGAGTTGGTGGATGTGATCCAACCCGACACGGGGCGTGCGGGCGGCATCACCCAGATGAAGAAAATCGCGGCGATGGCCGAAGCGCATCACATCATGGTGGCGCCTCACTCTGGCTCACTCGGGCCGGTGGCCGAGTACGCGGCGCTGCATCTGTTGGCAGCCATTCCGAACGCTTTGTTTCTGGAGCGGATTGAAGACGACTGGGAGGGCCGCCAGCACACGGTGGTGCCGCATCCGTTGTCGGTGAATGGCTTCCTGAAGGTGCCGGACGCGCCAGGGCTGGGGGTTGACATTGATGAGGCCTTTGTGGCGCGTTACCCCAGCCAGGCCAATATTTCGTCACAGGTGTCGGGGAGTTCGGGCTCCTATGAGCCGGGCACCCACGACGAGAATGTTTATGTGCAGACGCGTTTGCAGCGCGCCAGATACTTTACCGGCAACTGATATGAAAATCGACCGTCTGCGCGTCTTCATGTCGCGCGACAAGAACCGCCCCCGCGTGGTGGTGGCCATGGACACCAACGAGGGCATTACCGGTTGGGGCGAGTGCTACAACCACGGGCCGGACCTGGCGTTGTTCCCGCTGCTGGATTACCTGCTGATCTTCCTGAAAGGGCAGGACCCGAGGCGAATTACTCACCTTACACACTACCTGATGCAGCAGACGCGCTTTCCTCCTGGCGCGCTGGGTCTGGCGGCCATCTCGGTGCTGGACCATTGCATGTGGGACATATCGGCCAAGGCGCTGGGCGTTCCGGTTTACAGTCTCCTGGGTGGCCATGTGCGCGACCGGGTTAAGGTGTATGCGGGCCTGTACACCGCCCCCGACCCAGTGATCGCCCGGGACCAAATGGACGCCTTGTACGAGGGATGGGGCTTGCAGGCGTTCAAACTCAGCCCCTATCGGATCGACATGCACCGTAACCGCTGGGGTGAAGTTGTGCGCACGTCGGCTGAGTATTTTCGCCAGCTGCGTGAGACGGTGCGGCCCGAGTATGAGTTGGCTTTCGACGCCCACGCCAAAATTTTTGAGCCTACGCAGGCTGTCCAACTTGGAAACGCGCTGGCGCCCTATGACCCGCTGTTTTTTGAGGAGCCTATCCGCCCGGAAAACTTCGAGGCCTGGGGGGAACTCAAGCGCGGCCTGCAGTGCACTTTGGCCACCGGTGAATCCCTTTACAGC
>RFWA01000185.1 GCA_009922295.1 Betaproteobacteria bacterium | reverse complement strand
GTGAGCAAGGAAGCTACCTTTGTACGCATCGCTGATGGCAACCTCGACGGCACCTAGTTTATTCAGAGCGAACCAGGTGAAAATAAATTCAAGACAGTTTGGCAAAAGGATGCACACCCGGTCGCCTCGATGCACGCCAAAACCGGCCAGCCCATGAGCGAGCCGATTGACTTTGGCATTCATTTGAGAGAATGACAAAGGCGGCCCTTCATCTGTCCAGGACAGGAAAGGGCGCTGCGCTCGATGCACCGCTTGGTGTTCGAGCACAAATGGGAGCGTCCAGTGCGCGCGGTCAAAGTGGGGAACAAAGTGCGGAAAGGTCAGCATGCTGGACTTGCTTGATGTGGTCGGATGTTTGACAATGGCATTTTTCATCATCATAGTGAAAAATTATATAAAATCAAGTAGCCACCGATATATTGGATAGCCAATGATGGATCAAGCACCCCCCCGTTTTTCCGCACGCACGGCAGTAGAAGGCCCGAAATTGGGGCGATCGCGCGGCCGCGTCAAAACCCAAGATGAAAAGAAGCTGACCCAATGCGAAATTGTGCGCAGCGCCTTGGAAAAAGAGATTTTTGCTGGTTTGCTGGCGCCAGCAGCGCCCCTGGATGAAGATGCGATTGCTCGCCGGTTCTCGGTTTCCCGAACCCCGGTGCGCGAAGCGCTGCTGCAACTGATAGAAGCCGGTCTGGTTGAAAAACCGTCGCGCCAGCGGGCCGTTGTAGCGCCGCTTGATGTCCGTCGCCTGATCCAGATGTTCGAAACCCTTTCAGAGCTTGAAGCGGTCTGCGCTCGCTTTGCTGCTCGACGCATCACACCCCAGGAGACAGAGGCGTTGGTGGCGATTCAGGCCGCCTCAGACGCGGCATTACTGGCAGGCGATGAGGATGAGTTCGGACATCAGGGCATTCGTTTTCACGTCGCGCTCTGGCGCGCTACCCATAACGACGTTTTGTTTGAAACCACCCGCAACCTCGCCGTTCGGCTCAACCCCTATCGCATGTTTCAGTTGCGCGCCAAAGGACGACCAGAGGCCAACAACGACGACCACAAAGGACTTCTTAGCCTGATTTCGGCCGGAAAAGCCGACGAAGCCTACGCCCTGATGCGCGGTCACGTCACAGTGCAGGGCGACGTTCTGGCAGAGTACATCTCGTGCACCCCGTTGCCGGTGCTCCAATCGGAATATACGTAAATAGACTTGACAGGGCGGCGAAATATATGGATAGTACGCAAAAAATATAATTACGTAACCCGAATTTACAACCCAACAACACAGGAGACACACATGAGCTCAAAGAGAAAAGTTTTTAAAGCTCTCGCCGTGGCGGCGGGGATGGCGCTAGCATCACATGCCGCTCTGGCTGCCGATCGCAAGATTGTGATTTTGCAGGCGCTCACTGGTGGCGCAGCCTTCGTGGGCGTTCCCGCCTCTGACGGCATGAAATTTGCCGCCGACGAGCTCAACGCCCGTAACTTTCTGGGCGGCGACAAAATTGTTTATGAGGTTGCTGATAGTGCCTCGGCCCGGCCCCAGGCAATGGCTGCAGTGACCCGCTACGCAGCAGACCCGAGCGTCCTTTTCATCTTGGGCCCAACAACGGCACCCGAGGCCATCCCATCCGCCGGCGTTGCCAACGACGCAAAGATCGGCTTGAAGGCAATGACCAATGCAGTGGCCATGCTCGCGGCCGGCCCATGGGCCTTCATTTCAGCGCAGCCTGGCGCTGTGACGATGCCGCCCCTAGGTGACTACGCTCTGAACGTTGCCAAAGTCAAGGCCTGTGCGACGGTGCGATTCACTGACAACGAAGCCTACGTCGACCTCGAGAGAGGGTTCGTCGAGAACGTCGAAAAGCGTGGCATGAAGATCGTTGAACGCACCGGCATCAAGCAGGCTGATTCTGATTTCTCGACCATCGCAACCCGGATCGTGGCTGCCAAGCCTGACTGCGTCGTACTCTTCACCCTTGGGCCAAGTGCAGCCAACATGGCGATCCAGCTCAAGCAAGCTGGCCTGCCCGCCAGTGTCAAGCTGTTGGGTCAGTCGGGTCTTTCCTCGCCACAACTGATCGAGATCGGCGGCGCAGCGGTCGAAGGCCTGATCTTCGGCTCTGACTGGATGCCCGGCGGCAGCACACCGGCAGGCAAGGCATTTGCCGCTGCCTACAAGGCCAAGACTGGTAAGGATGCCGACAACTGGGCTGCCCTTGGTTACAGCTACATGACGGTTGTGGCAACTGCCATCAAGGCTGCCGGCCCCAATCCGACGCGTGAGTCCATCCGTGATGCCCTGGCCAAGACTAAAGATGTACCGGTTGTGGTCGGATCTGGCAAATACAGCTACGTGGACCGCATCCCGAACTACGGAGCTACCTTCCTGATGGTTCAGGGCGGCAAGTTCGTCGCAGCACCCCTGTAAGCACTTGCCAGACGCGCACCGGCGGACATCGACGCCGGTGCTTTTCCGTCAGGCACCAAATCCATGATTGCACAGCAGGTTTTGAATGGCTTGGTCCTGGGCGGCGTCTATGCGCTGTTCGCCCTCGGCTTCACGCTGATTTTCGGCATTCACCGAATCATGAACATGGCGCACGGCGCGGTGTTCATGTCGGGCGCCTTCATTGGCTTGTTCATGGTCCGCATTGGTTTGCCTATCTGGGCCGCGTTGCCGATCGCCATGGCCGGAGCGGGTTTCATCTCAATTTTTGTCGAGGTAATTGCCTTTAAGCCGCTTCGCAAGCTGGCACTGGCCGACGCGGAACTGGCTTCGGTGATATCGAGCATCGGCGCCGGCCTCATCATCCTGAGTGTGGGCCAGTACGTGTCCAAGACTCAGACCATGCGCTTTCCCTTTGGCACAGTGCCGGTCGACGCCATCGTGGTGTTTGACCTGCGTGTCACGATGCTCCAACTGTTGATGCTTAGCGTTGCGGTGGTGATGGTAGCCCTGCTGGCTTACTACCTTTACCGCACACCACAGGGACGCCAGATACGCGCTGTGGCCGGTAACTACCGCGCTGCACAGTTGTTGGGTGTCAATCCTAACGCCATCTTTTACCAGACCTTCTTTCTGTCGGGCGCGCTTGCGGGTGCCGCCGGTGTGATGGTCGGGCTGGCGTTCAATGCTGTGCAGTTCCTGATGGGCGAACCTTTCCTGCTCAAGGCCTTCGTCGCGATTATTCTGGGTGGTCTGGGCAGTGTGCCGGGTGCGCTGATTGGCGGCTTGGTGCTTGGTTTGTTGCAGTCGCTGTCTGGCGCCTACCTGCCTGCCTTGCTAGTGGACGCCGTGATTTTCCTACTGCTGTTCGTGATTCTGATGGTCCGCCCCGATGGCCTGTTTGCGCAGAGCGTCACAGAATCCCCGACCAAGCGTGTGTAAGCCCGAGGCCTGCCCATCATGATGAGTTTCATCGCCCCTCACCTTCCGCTGCTGGACCTGATCTTTATTGGCACGGGCTATGCCTTGAGTCAAGCGATCGTGTTCCGTGCCGGCACATTTTCGGTCGCCACGTCGGGTTTCGCCGCGCTGGGCGCCTACGCCGCTGCCATACTGACCGTCAAGCATGGGCTGCACCCGGCCGCCGCCGTGGCACTCGGCACACTATTAGGCCTTATGTGTGGCCTGCTGCTGTCGGTTCCACTTGCGCGCCTGCGCGGTGTTTACCAGGCTATCGCTTCGCTGGCATTCGTCGAAATTCTCGTCGCGCTGATCCTCTACTTTGAAGAGCTGACGGGTGGTCCGCTCGGCTTTCACAACATACCACGCGTCGTGACGCCTTGGTTCCTGTTCTTTGCCATGCTTGGCACTATGGCACTGCTGACCTTGCTTGGGCGGGGTGGCATTGGCCGTGCCTTCGATGCCATGCGCCAGGACCCCTCGGTCGCGGCATCGCTCGGCGTCAACCCAACGAAGTACCATGTGCTGTCATTTGCGCTGTCTGGCGCCATCGCCGGGCTGTTCGGAGGGCTGGACGCATTGCGCAATTTCAGCCTGACAGCAGAACAGTTTGGCTTCAGCATCCTGATCGGCACCCTGTCTGCAGTGGTTTTGGGTGGTCGCCGGGCCGTGCTCGGTCCGCTGGTTGGAACGACAATCCTTGTACTCTTGCCTGAGATCTTCCGACCGCTGGCTGACTATCGGCAGGCGGTATACGGGCTCTTGCTGGTGGTGGTGATGGCGTTCCTGCCCTTTGGCGTCTACGACACCCTTGTCATGAAGTTGCACAACCGCAAGCTGGCGCGTGCCGGGATGCTGGCGCCCAAGGTGCCAAAGGCGTTAGCATGACTTCGTTGGTACTCCAGGGTGTCTCCAAGCGCTTTGGCGGCTTACAGGCCGTGTCGCCGTTCAACATGGAAATCGCGCGCGGCAAGATCACCGGCCTGATTGGCCCCAACGGCGCCGGCAAGACAACGGTGGTCAATCTCATCACCGGCGTCTACAAGCTGAGTCAAGGCAGTATCCGGTTCGGCGACGTCGACCTCACAGAAGCCCCTCGGCATGAAGTTGCGCGGGCAGGCCTGGCTCGCACTTATCAGACCATCCGCCTGCTGCCTGATGCGACCGTGGTCGCCAATGTGATGATCGGCATGTACCGGCACCAAAAGACTTCGCTGGTGTCACAGTTATTTGGCCTCCCGTCATCGCGCGCCGAAACCGCGCGCTTTCGTGACGAGGTGTTTAGCCTGCTCGATCGATTTGGCATGACGCGTTACGCCGACTACCCTGCCGGTTCGCTGTCTTACGGCGACCAGCGTCGGGTGGAGATGATGCGCGCCTTGGCGCTCAAACCGCAAGTTCTGCTGCTCGATGAGCCCGTGGCCGGCATCAATGAAGTTGAAGCAGCCCGACTGGGAGAGATTTTCCGCGACCTGGCTACGGAGGGCGACGGCATGGCGGTTCTGCTGATAGAGCACAACATGCGCTTTGTGACTAACCTCTGCGATTATGTCTACGTGCTCGATGGTGGCGTGCTGATCGCCCAGGGCACGGCCGCGCAGGTGGTCAACGACCCCGTTGTCATCACCGCCTACCTGGGGGATGACGAAGATGCTTGAGATCTCGGGCCTGCATGCCGGCTACAACGGCAACGAAGTACTGCACGGTGTGTCCGTCAAGGTGGCTCAAGGCGACATGGTGGCGATCATCGGGCCCAATGGCGCTGGCAAGTCCACCTTGCTCAATTGCATCAGTGGACTGCTGGGTACCAGCGGCGGCACCATCAAGCTGGACGGCCGCGACATCACCGGTGAGGCGGCATTCCGTATCTCCCGCTCTGGCCTCCTGCAGGTGCCGGAAGGGCGCCAGATCCTGGGCGAACTGAGCGTGCTTGAGAACCTGCAACTCGGGGTGACTGCGCTTCATGGCCGCAGGCCGACGCACGATCTGCGCCGTATCTACACACTGTTCCCGATCCTTGAGGAACGTAGCCAGCAGCGTGCTGGCTCGCTTTCCGGCGGGCAACAGCAGATGCTGGCCATCGG
>RFWA01000184.1 GCA_009922295.1 Betaproteobacteria bacterium | reverse complement strand
GCTGTGCAGTGGCGGCAGTCGGCGTAGAAACAGATGCCGCTCTAATCCATGATTTTTATGAATAGATTTCATGACAATAATTGGCTGATACGCTTGGTATTGTCTTATTAAAATAGGTACCAGCCACCGCATAACCCATGTCTTTTATTGATTCTTAGTCCTATGCTGAACCCCACCAAGGCAAAGCAAGCAGGCCCGTCGATCGAGTGGCCCACCTGGCTGCTGATCGTCGCCGTCCATGGCGCCTGGCTGGCCCTGTTGCTGTTCTACCGGGCCCTGCCGGCCGGGATGGGCCAGGTCGGGCTGGTGCTGGTCGCGGCCTGGCACCTGAGCCTTCAGCACGAGCTGTTGCACGGCCACCCTACCCGCCATGCCGCTTTGAACCAACTGTTCGGCGTGTTTCCGATCAGCGTCTGGTACCCCTTTGCGATCTACCGCGACAGCCACCTGCTCCACCACCGCGACGCACGACTGACCGCGCCCGGGCTGGACCCCGAGGGCAATTACGTCAACGCCACGGCTTATCAACAGGGTTTGCCTGCCTGGCAGGCCCTGCAATGGGCGCTGCGCACAGTGGTGGGGCGGCTCTTGCTGGGGCCTCTGCTGGCCATCTCGTCGGCCTGGTGGCACTTGCTGGCCGCGATGTGGCGGCGTGACTTCACCTACCTGGGCGACTGGCTGGTGCACCTGCTGCTGTTGCTGCCAATGCTGTGGTGGGCCAACGCCGTGGCCGGCCTCACGCCGCTGCACTACCTGCTGGGCATTGCCTACCCGGCGCTGGGGCTGGCCATGCTGCGCTCTTTCTACGAGCACCGACCGGCCGCTGTGCCAGCCCACCGCATCGTGATCAATGAGGCAGCCTGGCCCTGGCAGTTGCTGTACCTGAACAACAACTACCACGCCGTTCACCACGCCCATCCCGGCCTGGCTTGGTACCGCATTCCGGCCGCCTACCGGGCCGACCGCGAGGGCTACCTGCAGCGCAATGGTGGCTTCTTGGTGAAAGGTTATGGGCGCTTGCTGTGGCGCCATGCCTTGAGGCCGGTTGACTCGCCCATCCACCCGGGCTTTAAGCCTTGAGCCGCACAGGCAGCGCCAACACCATGCAAGTCACGGCATCGCTGCCCATGTACCTGGCCACGCCGCACCATGTTGAGGCCTTTTGGGAGCGTCTGAAGGCGCTGTTGGCAGCCCAGGGCTTAAGGCACCTGCCGCTGCAGGTGAGATGGCCGAGCGAACTCCCCAGCCATTGGCTCGAGCCGGGTCTGTTGCTCAGCCAGGCCTGTGGTTACCCGCTGATGACGCACCTGGCGGGCCGGGTCCGGCTGGTTGGCACCTTTTGCTACCAGGTCCCGGGCAGCATCGGCCACCTCTGCCGCAGCCAACTGGTGGCCCGCGCCGAAGATAGCAATCAATCGCTGGCCGATTTTCGGGGCCGCAGCGTGGCCTACAACAGCACAGACTCCCAATCTGGCTACAACAGTCTGCGCGCTAGGGTGGCTCCCTTGGCCGAGGGCGGTCGCTTCTTTGGCCGGGCAGTGGCGTCTGGCAGCCACCTCCGTTCTGTGGAGATGGTGCGTGACGGGCTGGCCGATATCGCCAGCATTGACTGCGTGAGCCTGGCGGGCATTCAGGCCCATTGGCCCGACAGCAGCACCGGCCTGCAAGTCATCGGCGAAAGCGCACCCTACCCGGGCCTTCCGCTGATCACCGCTGCCAGCACCAGCGATGGCGACCTGGCCGCACTGCGCACAGCACTGGGGCAGGCGGTGCAGTCAGCGGCACTCGCTACCACCCTAGGGGCCTTGTTCATCGGTGGTTTTGAAGTCATCGATCTGGCGGCCTACCGGGTCTGTCTGGACATGCAAGACCAGGCCTTGGCGATGGGTTGTGATCGCTTGTAAGGGCGGGCAAGGCCGTAATTAATGGTCAAAACAGGCTCTAAGCCCCGTATTTATTGACAAGTTAGCTATTATTTAAATAGCAAAACTGTCAAACACCACGCCACACCGGTTGGCGCTTCTCGGCAAAGGCCTGCGGCCCCTCCTGCGCGTCGGCGGAAGTCAGCATGCCGCGGTAGGCTGGCAGTCCCCCGCTGCGCAGCACCCGATAGCCGTCTTCCACTGCCGCCGCCTCGGTGGCCCGCAACACCTGCTTGATGGCGGCCAGGGCCAAGGGCGCAGCGGCCACCAGTTCGCGGGCCAACGCCTGCGTGGCAGCGGCCAAATCGGCCAGCGGGACCACCCGGTTCACCAAGCCCCAACTTTGGGCCTCCGCCGCGCCCATGCGCCGCCCGGTCAGCAACAGTTCAGCAGCGATCGCACGCGGTAAACGTTTAGGCAAGCGCAGCACACCGCCTGAATCCGCCATCATGCCCAGCTTGACTTCGGGCAGGGCGAACTCGGCGGTGTCGGCGGCCACCATCAGGTCGGCAGCCAGTGCCAGTTCAAAACCGCCACCGATGGCCAGGCCATTGACGGCGGCGATCACCGGCTTGTCCAGCGTAAAAAACTCGGTCAGGCCGGCAAAACCACCCGGGCCATGGTCAGCATTAATCGCCTCGCCCGCCACGGCAGCAGACAAATCCCAACCCCGATCCTGCTGAAGCCGCAAGAAAGCAGCGTGCAGCGCCAGGCTGGTGGCGACATCAATGGCGTTGGCCTTGGGCCGGTCCAGGGTGACGGTGAGGACACCGTCGTCGACCGCAATGCGCACGGCTGGGTTCATCAGTTACTCCTCATCGGCAAGTCGAATCAGCGCGTCGACGGCCAACACCCCACGGCCTACCGGCAGCACCAGCAGGGGGTTGACGTCGAGCTCCAGCAGGCGGTCGGCATGGGCTGCGGCAAAAGCCAGGATGGCCTGAATGGCATCCAGCAAGGCATCCACATCGCCGTGCCCGCGACCCCGGTAGCCGGTGACCATGGGCCACATCTGCAGGGTCTGGAGTGCTTGCAGCAGATCAGCACGGGTCAGCGGCAGCAGCAGCGTCACGCTGTCGCGCAGCAGTTCCACAAACACCCCACCCGCGCCCAGGGTCAGTGTCAGGCCAAATTGCGGATCACGCTGCACACCCACCAGCAACTCGGCCAGGGCGCCGCGCACCATCTGCTCCACCAGAAATTGCTCGGACAGGGGCGCCATGGCGGTCAAGGCGGCATCGAGTTCGGCGTCGTTCTGCAGGTTGAGCCGCACCGCCCCTGCTTCGGTCTTGTGCGCCAGCCCCGGTGCCAGTGCTTTCAGCACCACCGGGTAACCCAAGGCGGCAGCGTACGGCAGCACCTGTGCCCGGCCCAGCACCTGCCCGACGGGCACCGGCACGCCAAACCGGGCCAGAGCCTGTTTAGCGCTGGCTTCATCGAGCAACCGGGCGCCCGCCAGCGTCAAGGGCAGGGGCGCCTGCAAGGGCGTGATCATGGCCGCCCGGTGTTGTGCCGCGCCAATGTCAGCCGCATGGCCGATCGCGTCCAGACAGTCGGGCAAGCCCTGCATCGGGGCAATGCCCCGGGCCAGCAACTGGCGGGCCACAGGCTCTGGCAGGCCCTCGGGCATTGAGGCCACCAGCACCCCACGTGCGCCATGGCCAGCCTGTGCGGCAATGAAGGCGTCGACCGTGGTCTGCCAGGCGTCCGCCGCACAGCGGTCCTGCCGGGGAAAATCCAACACCAGCAAGTGGGCGTCAAAGCGGCAGTCCAGCAGGCCGGCAAAGCACTCGGTCTGGGCCGCCAGGTCGCCCCAGATGTAGGTGTGGTAATCCAGCGGGTTGGCCACATTCACTTTGTCACCCAACACCGTGTGCAGGCGCTGCTGCGCGGGTGCCGGCAAGGCTGGCATCTCCAGGCCGCGCGCCTGCGCCAGGTCGGCCACCAGTGAGGCCTCGCCTCCCGAGCAACTGGCAGAAACGATGCGCCGGCCCGGCAGGGCGCCGTGCACATGCAAAAACTTCAGGGTCTCCAGCAAACCGGCTGGGTCATGCGCCCGCGCCACACCCAGGCGCTGAAAGAGGGCTTGGTACAGCGCGTCCGGCCCGGCCAGCGAGCTGGTGTGGCTCATGGTGATTTGCGCGCCCAGGTCCGAGCTACCGGCCTTGAGCGCCACCAGCGGCACCCGCTGGTGCAGCGCTTGCAGGGCCACCCGGGAAAACGCGGCGATGTCGTCCAGTCCTTCAATGTGCAGGCCAATGGCACTGATGCGGGGGTCGAGCAGCAGAGCCTCGACGATGGCCTCGATGCTGGCGCCGGCCTTGTTGCCCACCGTGATCAGGCAGGCCAGCGGCAGGCCGCGCGTCTGCATGGTGAGGTTAAGCCCTATGTTGCCGCTCTGGGTCACGATGGCCACCCCGCGCTCAAGCCGCTGCCCGCCGTGCTGGTCCGGCCACAGCGCCACGCCATCCAGGTAATTGAGCATGCCATAGCAATTGGGGCCGAGCAGCGCCATGTCGCCTGCTGCCGCCGCCAGTTGCTGCTGCAAGGCAATGCCCTCGCCACCCACTTCGGCAAAGCCGGAGGCGTAGCAAATCACCCCGCCTGCGCCACGGGCAGAGAGTTCTGCCACCAGCTCAATGGTGCCTTGCCGCGGCACCGCGATGAAACTGGCGTCAGGCGCAGCAGGCAGCGCTGCCACATCCGGGTAGCAGCGAAGGCCCTCCATGAATTCGTGGCGCGGATGCACCGGCCAAATCTCGCCGGCAAAGCCGAGGTGTTGGCATTGCCGCACCACCTCGGCGGCGGCACGCCCGCCAAACACCGCCACATGGCGTGGCGACAGCAAGCGCCGCAATGGGTCGGTGGCGGCAGGAGCAGGCTGCATGCTCAGGCGCCGAGTGGGCGCAGCATGGCGCGCGAAATGATGTGGCGCTGGATTTCACTGGTGCCGTCCCAAATGCGCTCCACCCGGGCATCGCGCCAAAAGCGCTCGATGGGCAGCTCGCTCATCAGACCCATGCCGCCGAAAATCTGCAGGGTCTGGTCGGTGATGCGGGCCAGCGCCTCGGAGGCGAACAGCTTGGCCATGGCCGCATCCGAATCGGTCATGCGGCCTTGGTCGCACTTCCAGGCCGCTTGCAGCGTCAGCAACTCAGCCGCCTCCAGCTCAGTGGCCATGTCGGCCAGCTTGAAACCCGTGCCCTGAAAACGCCCGATCGGCTGCCCGAACTGCTGCCGCGTGGCCGCCCATTGGGTCGCCATGTCCAACACCCGGCGCCCGCGCCCGACGCTGGTGGCGGCCACGGTGAGCCGGGTAGCGCCCAGCCACTCACCCATCAGGTCGAAGCCCTTGCCCTCCTCGCCCAGTCGGTTGCCCACCGGCACCCGGCAGTCACTGAAAAACAGCTCGCTCTGGTGGTAACCGCGGTGCGAGACACAGGCCGGGCCGCGCCGCACCGTCAGGCCCGGGCTGTCCAGGTCAACCAAAAAGCCGGTGATTTTTTTCTTGGGGCCGCGGGCTGTTTCTTCCACATCGGTCGCGGCAAACAGCACCACAAAGTCAGACTTGTCGGCGTGGCTGATGA
>RFWA01000183.1 GCA_009922295.1 Betaproteobacteria bacterium | reverse complement strand
CAGCCGGGTTTGACGGCCTTGGGCAAAAGCGACGGCGTCTTCTGGAAAAGAGCCAGGCAGGCTGTCGCGGTCCACGTCAACGCCACGGTAGCGCGCGATCAGGTCCTCAAACTGGTGCGAGCCCTCCACCACCACCAGCGGCCCGGCGCGCAAGGGCACATCGCCCAAGGGGATCCAGGCCGTGACCAGGCGCTGCGAACCGCGGTTCATATACACATGGTCGAAGTGCAGCGGACTGGCTCGGCCCTGCGCCATGGTACGCAGCCATAAAAAATCAAATGGCACGGTGGCACAAGCCAGCACCGCCGCCGATACCTCGGCCAGCGCCGGGCCATGGCTCAGGCTGCGCAAGGCGGGCGACTCACACACCTGTTTCCAAAATGCACCCAGGTCCGGGTGCAAGGCCGCGCGCTGGCTGCGGCCTGTGGCCAAGGCCGCCTCGCTGGGCTCCGCAATCTCGCCCACTGCGGCCAGGCGCTGCAGCACATCGCGCCGGGCGGTCAGCACGGCGTCACGGGGCAGTGCGCCGCGCAGCAGCACATAGCCGTCGCGGGCCAATTGCAGCGGCAACCGGTCCAAGTGCTGACGCCAATCTGACAACTCATTCAAACGCCCCAAAAGCGCAGCGGGCACTTCAGCGCCCGCAATGAATGCCGCGTCGGTCAGCGCGAGGGGCTCAGGGGGCAGGGTAGACGCAGTGGACATGATGGAAGTTTGATGCAAGTCGTTGACAGGCTGCAATTTCACCTGATACTATGGCTAACATGTTAGTCCGTCAATAGCAAATATCCTGATCGCTCTCACGCCATGCTCAAAGGTTTATCGCCCCTGTTGACGCCCGAACTGCTGCACATCCTGGCCTCCATGGGCCATGGCGACGAGATCGTGCTGGCAGACGCTAATTTCCCGGCGGCGACCCATGCCAAACGCCTGGTCCGCCTGCCCGGCCTGTCGGCACCGGCCGTGTTGGACGCCGTACTGTCGGTGCTGCCACTGGACAATTTTGTGACCCACGCCGCGCTGACCATGCAGGTGGTGGGCGACGCCAGCAGCCTGCCGCCCGCCGTCGCAGAGTTCAACACCCTGCTGCGCCAGCATGGTCACCCGGAAGCCGCGTCCCTGGAGCGTTTTGCCTTTTACGAACGCGCCGCGCAGGCCTTTGCAGTGGTGGCCACCGGCGAAGGCCGCATCTACGGCAACATTTTGCTCAAAAAAGGTGTTATAGCCTTATGAGACAAGGGGTTATAGCTACAAAAATAGTAGCAAACGATGTTGTTCCCGTGACCGGACCAGAGTCGGTCAGCCAACGGGTGCGGGCTTACCAGGGCTTCACCCAGCAGATTTTGAGTGGCGCCGTTCTTCCAGGCCAGTTCATTTCGCAACGCGAGTTGATGACCCTGCTGGACATGCCTTTGGGCGCGGTGCGCGAAATGATTCCTCGGCTAGAAGCCGGTGGCTTGATCAAAACCGTGCCGCAACGCGGCTTACAGATCGCCCACGTTGACCTCAAACTCATCCGCAACGCGTTTCAGGTGCGCAGCATGATCGAGCGCGAGGCGGTTCTGGCCTTCGTGCAGAGCGCCAGTGACGCAGAGCTGGCCGCCATTGAGGCGGCGCACCAGCAGATCCTGGCGCGCGCCAACAAGGCCAGCACCACCGACGCCCAGTTGCTGGACGACGCCCAGGCCCTGGACTGGGGCCTGCACGACCGCATGGTGGACGCACTCGGCAATGAGATTGTGTCTGACCTCTACCGCGTCAACAGCCTGCGCGTGCGACTGATCAACCTGGAGCAGAGTGTCATCACACCGGCCCGGCTGATCCCGGCGATGCAGGAACACCTCAGCTTCATCGCCGCCCTGCGCGAGCGTAATGCCGCGCAAGCAGCAGCGCTGCTCGACGCCCACATTAACAGTGCCCGTAGCCGGGTTATGAACGTCCCCAACCATTAGGAGAACCCCCCCTTGAAACCTGCCATTCACGGCCTCTGGCCCGCCCTGCTCTTGCCTGTATCACCCAAAGGGGATCTTGACACGCCGCTGGCCATCGCCCACGCCCATCGCATGCTGGCCGCTGGTTGCGACGGCGTCACGCTATTTGGCACCACGGGTGAAGGCCCGGCCTTCACCCTGGACGAGCGGCAGGCCCTGCTGGAGTCCATGCTGGGCAGCGGCATCCGCCCAGACCAGGTGGTGGTCACCACCACCGCCTCGGCGCTGGGCGACGCCATCACGCTGGGGCGGCACGCCACCCGGCTGGGCGTACACCGGCACCTGTTCATGCCGCCTTTCTATTACAACCAGCCGCGCGACGCCGGTGTCGTTGACGCAATATCGCAAGTCATCGAGGGCATTGGCAGTGACGCCATCAAGGTGCTGCTGTACCACTTTCCGGCCATGAGCACCTACAGCTTTTCGCATGCGGCCATTGCCGAGCTGCTGCGACGGCACCCCACGCAGATCGCCGGTGTCAAAGACAGCGGTGGCGACTTGGCGCATGCCCTGGGGCTGGTGAAGGCATTCCCCGGCCTTGCGGTGCTGGTCGGGTCTGAACCGCAGGTGGCCCCGGTCATGCTCACCGGTGGCGTAGGCTCCATCAATGGCTTGGGCAATATCGCGCCGAGGCTGATGCGCCGTGTGATCGACGCACCCGCACAGGTCAGCGCTGAAGACACGCAACTCATGAGCGCCCTGCTGGCCTTGTTGTCGGTCAAGCCCGGCATGCCATTTGTCGGCGTTTACAAGGCCATGCTGGCCGAACAGACCGGCGACGACCGCTGGCTGCCGATGCGCGCCCCGCTCAGTCCTCTGGATAACACTGAGGCGCAAACCGTCAGACAAGGGTATCGTGCGATAGGCGCACTGCTTGCCCGTATTTAAACCAATAACTTTCAACCCCACTAGGAGACCACTGCATGACCACCCAACAACTCACCCGCCGCACCCTGCTTGGCGCCACCGCCGCTCTGGGCGCTACCGCCGCCCTGCCGGCACTGGCCCAGGGTAAAGTGATGCTGCGGATATCGACCCCGGCCGTGCCTGAAGACTGGCACGGCAAGATGTGGACCGTGTTCAAAGAGGCGCTCGACAAGAGCGCTCCTGGCGAATTTGATGTGCAGATCAACCTGAACGGCTCGCTGTTCAAACAGGGCACAGAGCCAGCCGCCATGGCCCGCGGCAACCTGGAACTGGCTGCCATTTCGGCGCAAGACATTGCCAAAATCTTGCCTGAGTACTCGATTTACACCGCCGGCTACCTGATCCGCGACCCGGACCACCAGCAAAAGGTGTTCAACGGCCCGATCGGCGCCGAAATGTACAAGGCCGTGGCCGAGAAAATGGACGTCCAGATTCTGGGCATTGGTTACCTGGGCAGCCGCCAGGTCAATCTGCGTGAAGTGCGCAACGTGAAAACCCCGGCCGACCTCAAAGGCGTCAAGCTGCGCATGCCCGGCTCCAAAGAGTGGCTGTTCCTGGGTGAAGCCCTGGGCGCGACGCCTACCCCGCTGGCTTTCGGCGAGGTCTACCTGGGCCTGAAAACCGGCACCGTGGACGGCCAAGACAACCCACTGCCTTCGGTGCGTGCGGCCAAGTTCTACGAAGTGACCAAGCAAATCGTCATGACCAGCCACCTGACAGACGGCATCTTTATTGCCATCTCCAGCAAGAGCTACAACGCCATGAGCGCGGCCCAAAAGCAAAAGGTCAATGCCGCCACCCAGGCTGCCATTGCCTACAACAACGACAACCGCATCAAGGAAGAGGCTCAGTTGGTCGATTTCTTCAAGAAAGAAGGCCTGCAAGTCACCACGCCGGATGTGGAAGCCTTCCGCAAAACCGTTCAGGCGGCCTACCAGAACTCCGAGTACGCCAAAGTCTGGCCCAAGGGGCTGGTTGACCGTATCAACGCCGTCAAGTGAACCTGTTTCGCTGGCTGAAGACCGCCGCCAATGCCATTGGCGGCGGTCTGTTTTTAACGCTGTTCGCGGTGTTCGTGATCCAGATCACGGCCCGCTTCGGCTTTAACAAACCCATCGCCTGGACCGACGAGGCCGCCGTCATCCTCTACATATGGGCAATTTTGTGGGCTGCCGCCTTCATCGTGCCCGAGCGCGAGCATGTGATGTTTGACCTGGTCTGGAACAGCGTGGGCCGCCCGGTACGCAAGGTCATGCGCATCGTCGGTAATCTGCTGGTGGGTGGCCTGGCCCTGGCCAGCGTACCTGCCACCTGGGACTATGTGCACTTCATGGCGCGCGAAGGCACACCCGTGCTAAACCTACCCTTTATGTGGGTGTTTTTGCCCTTTGTCTTTCTGATGGTGTCGCTGACGCTGCGCTGCGCCTGGGCCATCTGGCAGGCGCTGCACGGCCTCGGGCTGGACGCGGAGTTGAACCTGTCATGACCACTGGTATTTTGATTTTGGCCGGCGTGCTGGTGGCCGGCATGCTGCTGCGCATGCCCATTGGCTTTTCAATGCTGGCCTCGGGCGTGGCCTACCTGCTGGTCAAACGGCAGGACGTCGGGCTGGTGGCCGAGCAGGTGGGCAACGGCCTGTACAACAGCTATGTGCTGCTGGCGGTACCGCTGTTTGTATTTGCCGCCAACATCATGAACGCCGGCACGGTGAGCGAGCGTATTTTTGATTTCTGCCGCATTTTGGTCGGGCGCATGCGCGGCGGCCTGGCCCAGGTGGACATTCTGGTCAGCGTGATTTTCTCCGGCATGAGCGGCAGCGCCATTGCCGACGCCGCCGGGCCCGGTCTGGTCACCATCCGCCAGATGCTGAAAAAACCCGGCTACACCCGTGGCTTTGCGGGCGCCGTGGTGGTGGCCAGCGCCACGCTGGGCCCGATCATCCCGCCCTCGATCCCGATGGTGATTTACGCCCTGGTCTCGGGCGCCTCGGTGGGCGCCCTGTTTTTGGGAGGCGTGGTGCCGGGCTTTTTGATGGCCGGGCTGATGATGATCGTGGTGCACTTCATAGCCGTCAAGCGCAATATGCCGCGCGACGAGCCGGTGCCGCGCAGCGAATGGCCTGGCCTGATTTTGCGCGGCGCCCTGCCGCTGTCCATGCCCATCGTGCTGCTGGGCGGCATCTACTCGGGCGTGTTCACCCCGACCGAGGCCGCCGCCGTGGCAGCCCTGCACGCCCTGGTGCTGTCGGCCTTTGTGTTCCGGGCCCTGACCTGGCGCAGCTTTTGGGGCGTGGTGCTGGAATCCACCCGCGGCAGCGCAGTGATCACCATCATCCTGGCGGGCTCCTTCATGCTCAACTATGCCTTCACCGCCGAGGGCGTGCCGCAGGCCATGGCGCTGTGGGTCGACAGCATGCACCTGTCGCCCGTCAAGTTTTTGCTGCTGGTGAATGTGATGTTTCTGGTACTGGGCTGCTTTATGGACGTGTCGGTGCTGCTGCTGGTGTTTGTGCCCATGCTGCTGCCGGCGGTCAAGCTGCTGGGCATTGACCTGGTGCACTTTGGCGTGCTGGTGGTGCTCAACATGATGATTGGCCTGATCCAC
>RFWA01000182.1 GCA_009922295.1 Betaproteobacteria bacterium | reverse complement strand
ATCTTTCGCCTGGATGCAGCAAGCGGGCGCTGGGTCCCCAACATCATCGTCGAGGGTTTCCTGACGACACTTCGACTGGCTGTCTGGGGCATCATCATTTCTGGCGTCATCGGCACCCTGATGGCCTTGGCCAGAAACAGCGACCGGCTTTTTTTGCGCTTGCTCAGCGGCAGTTACGTGATGCTCATCCGTAACATCCCGCCCGTTGTTTTTGTGTTCGTCTTCGTATTTTTCATTGCCAGCCAGGTCATGCCCAAGCTAGCCCTGGCCGACAGCGTGGCCAAACTCTCAGAGACCGGCCAATGGTGGGTCAGCCTGTTTTTTGGTTCCCCAAAGCTGATCGACAATTTTTTGCTGGGGCTGATTTGCCTCTCAGTCTTCTCCGGGGCCTATGTCACGGAGATTGTCCGAGCAGGCCTGGAGTCGGTCCACAAGTCCCAAATTGAAGCCGGGAACAGTCTCGGCATGTCACGCTTTGACATTGCCCGCTTCGTGGTGCTGCCGCAAGCCCTGCGCAATGTGCTGCCGCCCATGGCCGGCCAGTTCATCCAGCTGATCAAAGACTCGTCGCTGGTGTCTCTGGTGTCAATCCAGGAGCTGACCTTTATGGCACAAGACGTGCAGGTCACCACGCAACGCGTGTTTGAGGTGTTCGTCTTTGTGGCCGTGGTTTATTTCGTCATCTGCTTCAGCCTGTCGCAGCTATTTTCGGCCCTGGAGCGGCGTTACGCCCGCGCCCACAAATAGGACGCCTTACATGCCAACGTCAAGAGCAATGCCATGAGCCAAGCCATCATCCAACTCAGCGGCGTCAACAAATGGTTTGGTGACGTGCACGTGTTGCGCGATGTCGACCTGGCGGTCAAGCAAGGCGAACGCATGGTGATCTGCGGCCCCTCGGGCTCAGGCAAGTCCACCCTGATCCGCTGCATCAACCGGCTGGAGCACCATGATTCCGGCAACATCGTGGTCGATGGTCTCACCCTGGACGAAGACACCGAACATGTGGCCGCCATCCGCCGCGAGGTGGGTATGGTGTTCCAAAGTTTTAACCTCTTCCCGCACCTGTCGGTGCTGGAGAACTGCGCCCTGCCCCAGATTCGGGTCCGAGGCACGCCACGGGCCGAGGCAGAAGCCAAGGCCATGGCCTACCTGCGCAGGGTGCAGATCCCGGAACAATCGCACAAGTTCCCTGGCCAGCTTTCAGGGGGGCAGCAGCAGCGGGTGGCCATTGCGCGCTCGCTGTGCATGGAGCCTAAGGTCATGCTGTTTGACGAGCCCACCTCGGCGCTTGACCCAGAGATGATCAAAGAAGTGCTGGACGTGATCATCGACCTGGCGCAAAGCGGCATGACCATGATTTGCGTCACCCACGAAATGGGTTTTGCCAAGAAAGTGGCCGATACCGTCGTGTTCATGGATGGTGGCCGCATTGTCGAGCAGGCCCCGCCGGACGAACTGTTCAACCGCCCCAAGTCGGACCGGACCAAAAAATTCTTGAGCCAGATCCTGTCGCATTGACAGGCCTTTGGCCAAGGACTGTTACAGGAGCACCAGCCCGTGCCAACCCGCAGCACCCTACGCGCAGACATTGATCTGCACGCCCCGGGCAAGGCCAGTGGCTTTGTCCGCATACCGCATTCGGTCCAACGTTCGGCCTACGGCTGGATTCCGGTGCCGATCACCTGCATCCAAAACGGTGAAGGGCCCAGCGTCTTGATGATGGCTGGCAACCACGGCGACGAGTGGGAAGGCCAGATCGGGCTCGGTAACCTCATCCGCAGCCTGCAGCCAACGGACATCAAGGGCCGGTTGGTGATCTTGCCGTCGGTGAACTTCCCTGCGGCCATGGCCGGGCTGCGCACCTCCCCCATCGACCAGGGCAACCTGAATCGCGCCTTCCCAGGCGACCCCCACGGTGCCGTTACCGCGCAACTGGCTTACTGGATCGAGCATATGCTTTTGCCGGGCTTTGACTACAGCTTTGATTTTCATTCTGGTGGCAGTTCACTCACCTACCTGCCCAGCACCCTGATCTACCGTGTGCCGGATGCTGAGCAGATGCGCCGCGCGATGGCCCTGGTGCAAGCTTTTGCTGCGCCCATCGGCTACGTCATCAAAGCGCCCAGCAGTGGGGGGCGCTCGTTCACCGCCGCATCATTGCGCCAGGGCGTGCTGTCTCTGGCCACTGAAGTGGGCGGCGGCGGCCTGGTCACACCATCGTCACTGGCCCTGATGGAGCGCGGCATGCGCCGGCTGCTGAGCGCGACCGGCCTGGTGGATGTGCCCTTGGCGCCGCTGACTGAGACCACCCGCATGACCGAGGTGGGTGGCGACGACTACTATGTCTACGCCAGCGATGACGGGCTGTTTGAGCCCCTGGTCGAGATTGGCGCCGAGGTCGTGCAAGGCCAGCCTGCGGCACGCATTCACTTTCACCGCACGCCTTGGCGTGAGCCGTTGCTGCTGCCATTCAATCGGGCCGGCGTCGTGCTGTGCAAGCGTGTGCCGGCCTTGTGCGAGCGTGGCGATTGCCTGTTCCAACTGGCCACCGATATCACCGTTTAAGATAATCGCATCATGATCTTTTTAAAAAATGCTTGGTACGTGGCTGCGCTGTCCCCCGAAGTCGGGCGCGAGCCCAAGGCTGTTCGCCTCCTGGGCGAAGCCGTGGTGCTGTACCGCACGCAAGACGGCGCAGCCGTGGCTCTTGAAGACGCCTGCCCCCACCGCAAACTGCCCCTGTCCATGGGTCGCATCAAGGGTGATGCCATCGAATGCGGCTACCACGGTCTCACCTTCGACTGCTCCGGCGCCTGCATCGACGCCGCCACCCAGGCCCGGATCCCGCCCTTTGCCAAAGTACGCAGCTACCCGGTGCAAGACAAGTATGGTCTGCTCTGGATCTGGATGGGCGAGCCGGCGCGGGCAGCGGCTAACCCGGTGTTCGAGATGGCCAACCACGGCCATCTCGGCTGGAGCCTGACCAAGGGTGACCAGCTGCTGGTGGACTGCCACTACCTGTGGTTGGTCGATAACCTGCTGGACCCGTCCCACGTGGCCTGGGTGCACCGCACCTCGTTTGCGGGGGCTGGCACTGACGACACCCCCCTACAGATCGCCGCAGACTCTGGCGGCGTGATATGCAGTCGCTGGCTGCTCGACCAGCCGCCTCCGCCCTTTTATGCGCCCCTGGTCAAGTTTGCCGGCAACGCCGACCGGCTGCAGCATTACGAGGTCCGCTACCCCTCACTGGCCATCAACATGGGCATTTACACCCCGGCCGGAAAGGGAGGCCCGGCCATGGTGGACAGCCCCGAGACTTACCGCATGGTGTCCTATAACTTTTTGACGCCGATCGACGAGGACCACACCCGCTATTTCTGGCTGCAGCACCGCAACACAGACGCCGATGATGAAGCGCTAACCAAGCGGATTGCGGCTGGCGCCAAATTGGCCTTTGAAGAAGACAAGATTGTGTTGGAAGCCGTGCACCGCGGCATGAAAAACCGCTCGACCCAAACCACCGGCTTGCTGCTGGACGCGTCAGCAAACCGGTTCCGCGCCGGCCTGACGACCCTGATCGAAGCGGAAGCCCAGCCTCAGGTTGCGTCCGGCTCTTTGTAGTAGCCGACCACATCGCCCTGGGTGGTGACGCCCAGGCCGTTGAGCAGCCGGTTCGAGTAATTGAAATAGGCGCAGACCTGGTTCACCTCCAGAATCTCGCCGTCGTCACAGCCGCTGGCCTTGAGCGCCTCAAAGTCGCTCTTCTCCATGTGGGCCACATCGGCAGTCAATTTTCTGGCGTAGCGCAGCAACTCAAGCTCTTTGCCCGAAAACGCCCGCTCCGGCTCCGCCGCTGACAAGGCATCCCACACCAACTGCGAACGTACCGGGTCATTCATCAGGCGACGGGCGTTGGCAAAGTGATGCGTCAGGCTGTAGTCACAGCGGTTGGTCATGCTCACGTAAGAGGCCACCACTTCCAGAAACCAAAAGGGCAAGGTGTTGTCGGGGTTGTGCAGCACACTGCGGTAGAGCACCAGGTGCCCCTCCATGCTGTGCGGACGCAGGCTGTGCGCCCGCATCACGTTGTCCACCGTGCCGCTGGGCGTCAGGGCCAGTTGGTACATGTCCTTGAGTTTGCCTGTGGCCTCCTCCAGGGGAATCATCTTGATCCATGCGCTCATGGGTTTTCCTTGTTGATGGACCGTCGGTCCTGGGGTTTGCGAGAAAAAATGCTTTTTACCATGGGAATAAAGGTCTGCAATGGCTCGCAGGGGTAGGCTGGGTCAGCCGCTGCCTGGTCATAACGCGCCACGAACTCAGCCGTCCAGTCAAAATGCTCATGACCGCGCCATCGCTCGCGCTCATGCTGGTTAACGCCGGGCATGTTGGGTGAATGCAAGTTCTGAAAGGTGGCGTGGTGACGCAGCATCCAGTGGTTGCGATCTGACACGTAGGCGCCCAGCAGGGTCGCTGCAAAGTCACCATGCAGCATCGGGCAGGCAATAAAGCCCACATCGTGCAAGAGGGCGACCACCACATCCTCCTCGGAGAGGCCGTCGCGCAAGACCATGGTGGCCGACTGCAGGGAATGCCGGTAATTGTTGACCTGGTAACCAAAGCAGGGGTCATGCTCACTGGCGGTGAGCAGGCGCAGCGCCTGCTCAGCCTGATGCCGGGCCAGATAGACTTGGCGCTGCCCCTCCAGCAGGTCCCAGTCGTCCCGCGACAAGTCTTCAAGCGCGATTTTTTCGAGGTACTGCCAGCCGGGATCGGCTAAGGGGCTGCGACTCAATTCGGGCATCTTGATGTACTCCTCAACTTGACAACCAGGCTTGGGTCGCTGCACGCCATGGGGCCAGGGCCCGGTCAACTGGGGGATGCGCTGACGCCACCGACAGCCAATGCGCCAGCACCGTCGGGAGCATCAGACTCTGGCCGCACGCGGCAAGCACCGCGGCCGCCAAGGGCACGGTCACCAGAAAACCACAATCAGCCAGGCTGATGCTCGGCGTCAGCAAAAAGGGTTGGGGTTGAGCCCAGCCCGCCAGTTGCCCAAGCCGCGCCTCGATGTCGGTCCGCAGGGCCAATACCGTCTCGGGGTTGCGATGCGCCGGTTTCACCTGGCCAAACAGAGCGCGCACTTTGGGCTCCAAGTGCAGGTCGTGAAAGCGGCACAAAAATCGGACGCGGGCCCGCTGCTCAGGGTCTTGCGGCAGCATCGCCGGTGCGGGGTAGCGCTCCTCCAGATACTCGTTAATCACCTCGGACTCGGACAGCACCCAGTCCCCGATCTGGATGGCCGGCAGCGTGCCCATGGGCACCACCGCCCGGTACTCGGGGGAGCGATAACCCTGGGCCGGGGCACGTTCCTCAAAGTCCAGGCCTTTCACGCACAGCACCACGCGTACCTTGGCGCTGTAACTCGACAAGGCGCTGGCATGAAAAATCATGACTCACGTCCGGCCAAAAACGCAGCGTAGTCGCGGGCTGCCGCCTCGGCCGCTGCGCTGACCAAGGCGAGGCCATGCTCGGCCAGG
>RFWA01000181.1 GCA_009922295.1 Betaproteobacteria bacterium | reverse complement strand
TGTGGTGCGGCCGAGCGTGGCGTCGTGCATCAAAAAAGACACCTCGTCGGCGCTGAGCTTGACGTCGCACTCAAACATGCGGTAGCCATGCGCGGCGCCAAGCCTAAAGCTGGCCAAGGTGTTCTCCGGGGCGAGTTTGCCGGCGCCGCGGTGCGCCACCCAGCGCGGGTAGGGCCAATGCTCGGTGCTGACAGGTGTCATGGGGTGTCCTTTCGTTGGCCGCTTGCGGCGTCAAACCAGTGAATTTTGCCGGGGCGTGGCTGCACGTGGATGGTCTGCCCCAGCCCGGGCACGGCGTGTGACTCTTCAGTGCGCAGCACCACTACCTCGTCGCCGCCGTGCTGCCAACGGCCGTAAACCAGGCGCTCGGCGCCCAGCAACTCCACCGCTTCGACGGTGAGCGCCCAGCCGGTCGGCCCGATGTCCAGGTGCTCTGGCCGCACGCCGGTGATGGTGCCGGGCCGCGCATCCGGCGCCTGCTTGAGAAGGTTCATGGGCGGCGAGCCGATGAAGCTCGCCACAAAGGTGGTGGCCGGACGGTTGTACACCTCCTCAGGCGTGCCAAACTGCTCCATCACCCCATTGTTCATCACCATCATGCGCTGCGCCAGCGTCATGGCCTCGACTTGGTCGTGGGTGACAAAGAGGGAGGTGATGCCCAGTTCGCGGTGCAATTTTTGGATCTCCAGCCGGGTCTGGGCGCGCAGCTTGGCGTCCAGGTTGGACAGGGGCTCGTCAAACAAAAAAACCTGCGGCTGGCGCACGATGGCTCGCCCCATGGCCACCCGTTGGCGCTGCCCGCCCGAGAGTTCGCGCGGCTTGCGCTGCAAAAATGGGCCGATTTCCAGGATTGCGGCGGCCTTGTCGACCCGCTGCCGGATCTCGGCGGCCGGCACCTTGGCAATCTTCAGGCCGTAGGCCATGTTCTCGAAGACGCTCATGTGCGGGTACAAAGCGTAGTTTTGGAACACCATGGCAATGTCCCGTTCAGCAGGCTCCAGGTCGTTCACCACCCGGTTGCCGATTTTGATCTCGCCGCCGGTGACCTCTTCCAACCCGGCCACCATGCGCAGAAGCGTGGACTTGCCGCAGCCCGACGGACCGACGATAACAATGAACTCGCCGTCTGCGACCTCGGCGCTGACACCGTGGATCACCTGGTTGGCGGACTTGCCCACGCCGTAGCGCTTGATGAGGTGTTGCAGACTGATCGATGCCATGTTGAGTTGACCGGTTGCCGGCCTATTTTTCGGTGTCCACCAGGCCCTTGACGAACCATTTTTGCATCAGCATCACCACCAGCGCCGGTGGCAGCATGGCCAGCACGGCGGTGGCCATGACTACATTCCACTGCATCTCTGAGTCACCCGCCGAGATCATTCGCTTGATGCCGATCACCACCGGGTACATGTTCTCGTTGGTTGTCACCAGCAGCGGCCACAGGTACTGGTTCCAGCCATAAATGAACTGAATCACAAACAGAGCCGCGATCGAGGTCTTCGACAGCGGCAGCAAGATGTCTTTGAAAAAGCGCATCGGCCCGGCCCCGTCAATGCGGGCCGCCTCCACAAGCTCTTCAGGCACGGTCAAAAAGAACTGGCGAAACAAAAACGTGGCCGTGGCCGAGGCAATCAGCGGGATGGTCAGGCCAGCATAGCTGTTGAGCATGCCCAAGTCCGACACCACCTTGTAGGTCGGGCTGATGCGCACCTCCACCGGCAACATCAGCGTGATGAAAATGGCCCAAAAGAAGAACATGCGAAACCGAAAGCGGAAATAAACAATGGCGAAGGCCGACAGCAAAGAGATCGCAATTTTGCCGATGGCGATCATCAAGGCCGAGATGAGGCTGACCAGCATCATGTGGCCGACCGGTGCCTTGGAGCCCGAGCCGCCACCGGTGCCGTTCCAGGCTGCCGAATAGTTCTCCAGCAGGTGGCTGCCGGGCAGCAGCGGCATGGGCGCCTGCACAATGTCCTGCGCCGTCTGGGTCGAGGCCACAAAGGTCAGGTACAGCGGAAAGGCCACCACCAGCACCCCTGCGATAAGCACTGCGTGCGACAGAAGTGTCATCCAGGGGCGACGCTCAACCATGACCGGGCCTTCGCATCAGTAATTCACCTTCTTCTCGACAAAACGGAACTGCACCACCGTCAGCATCACCACGATCACCATGAGCACCACCGATTGCGCGGCCGAACCCCCCAGGTCCATGGCCTTGAAGCCGTCGTAGTACACCTTGTAGACCAGGATGGCCGTGTCCTTGCCCGGCCCGCCTTGGGTGGCGGCGTCGATGATGGCAAAGGTGTCAAAAAACGCGTACACGATGTTGATCACCAGCAGAAAGAAGGTAGTGGGCGACAGCAGTGGAAACACGATGGTCCAGAAACGCCGCCAAGGCCTTGCACCGTCGATGGCCGCTGCCTCGATCAATGACGTGGGGATGCTTTGCAACCCGGCCAAAAAGAATAAAAAATTGTAGGAAATCTGCTTCCAGACTGCCGCCATCACCACCAGGGTCATGGCGTGGGTGCCGTTGAGCAGGTGGTTCCAGTCCACGCCCAGGCTGCGCAGCGCGTAGGACAGCACGCCCACGCTGGGCGCAAACATGAATAACCACAGCACCCCGGCCACGGCGGGGGCCACGGCGTAGGGCCGTTTTGTAGGCCAGTGCGCCGCGGCTGACCTGGTTGGCAAACACCGCGAGCAACAACGACAAGCTGATGCCGGCCACCGCCACGCAGGTAGAAAAAATGGCCGTGGTGTAGAACGAGGCCAGGTAGGTGCTGTCGCGCCAGAGGTCACGAAAATTGTCCAGCCCGACCCACTCCACCGAAGTGCCAAATGGGTCTGACTGCTGCAGCGACTGCACCAGGGCCTGGCCAGCCGGCCAGAAGAAGAACAGCACGATCACCAGCAGCTGCGGCGCCATCAGCGCCCAGGGCAGCCAGCTGGATCGGAATACGACGCGCTTTTCCACTAGCCCTTCTTGTTGGCCTTTTCAAATTTTTCCAGCAGTTCGTTGCCGCGAGTCACGATGCTGTCAAGCGCTTCCTTCGCGCTCTTTTTACCGGCCCAGACCTGCTCGAGTTCTTCGTCCTCAATGGTACGGATCTGGACATAGTTGCCCAGACGGATGCCACGCGACTTGTCGGTGGTTTTGCGGATCATCTGCGTCACGCCCACGTCGGTGCCGGGGTTCTTGGCGTAGAAGCCAGACTTGTCCGTCATTTCATAAGCGGCCATGGTGATGGGCAGGTAGCCGGTACGCTGGTGCGTGGCGGCTTGAACATCGGGCTTGGACAGGTAGCTGAAGAACTGGGCAATGCCCTTGTACTCGTCGGCCTTCTTGCCGGCCATGACCCACAGGCTCGCGCCGCCAATCACTGTGTTCTGCGGTGCGCCGGGGACATCGGGGTAATGCGGCAGGGGTGCCAGACCCCAGTCAAACTTGGCGTTTTTGGCCACGTTGCCGTAGAAACCTGTCGAGGTGGTCATCATGGCGCACTCGCCCGAGATGAAGCTCGCTTCAGGCGCGCTGGCGCGGCCCTTGTAGACAAACAGGCCCTGTTTGGCCATGTTGGCCAAGTTCTCGATGTGGCGCACGTGTAGCGGTGAGTTGACCTTCATGCGCGCATCCAGCCCTTGCAGGCCGTTGCCCTTGGTGGCGAACTCGACGTTGTGCCAGGCCGAGAAGCTCTCCAGTTGGGTCCAGCCCTGCCAGGCGATGCTGATCGGGCATTTGTGGCCACTGGCCTTGAGCTTGGCCGCGGCCAGTGCCACTTCGGGCCAGGTACCGGGTGCTTTTGTGGTGTCAATGCCAGCCGCCTTGAAGGCGTCTTTGTTGAAGTAAAACACCGTGGTCGAGCTGTTGAACGGAAAGCTCAGCATTTCGCCGCTGGGCGCGGTGTAGTAACCGGCCACAGCAGACACATAGGTCTTGGGGTCAAACTTCTCGCTCGCGTCTTTCATGATCTTGCCTACCGGCACGGTCACGCCCTTACTGGCCATCATGGTGGCGGTGCCGACCTCAAACACCTGCAAAATGTGCGGTGCATTGCCAGCACGGTGCGCAGCCACGGCAGCAGTGAAGGATTCGTCATAGCTGCCCTTAAACACCGGCATGATCTTGTACTTGCTCTGGCTGGCGTTGAAGTTTTTGGCCAAGTCGTTCACCACCTCGCCGTTGACGGCGGTCATCGAATGCCACCATTGGATTTCGGTCTGGGCCTGGGCCGAGACAGTAAAAGCGCTAATCAGAGCGATGGCTGCAAGTTTCAATTTCATGGGTAATTCCTTGGGTAAGATCGCCAGAGCATAGTGTCGAACTGTGTCAATGGTGCGACAAAAATAAGTCAATGAACAGCAAGCCCTATTAAACACGCCTTTTCCGGCAGGCTTTATCGGGGTTTCCATCAGGGTCGTGGGTGAATGCTGCACTGCGGTACCATTTGTCGATGAACGCCCCCTTGCCGATCCAACACCTGATGGCCGGTGCCGCTGCTATGCCGCACCCGCATGAGCGAATCCGGGAAATCCCCTACAACTACACCTCGTTGTCTGACCGCGAGATTGTCATTCGGCTGCTGGGCGCTCGCGCCTGGGATTCTCTTAATCAGCTGCGTGATGAGCGCCGCACCGGCCGCTCTGCCCGCATGCTCTATGAGGTGCTGGGTGACATCTGGGTGGTGCAGCGCAACCCCTATTTGCAGGACGACTTGCTGGATAACCCCAAGCGCCGCCGTCAGTTGGTGGAGGCCCTGCATCATCGGCTGGGCGAGGTGCAAAAGCGCCGCACCCCCGATGTCGAGCCTCAGCGCGATGGCCTGGTGGGTGAGTTGTTGCAGGCGGCCGGCCGGGCAGTTGAGTCTTTTGACGCCGCCTTTGTCGAGGTGGCTGCGCTGCGGCGTAAGGCCCTGCGCGCCCTGGCCCGCTTGACCGCGCGCGACAACATCAAGTTCGATGGCCTGAGCCGCGTATCTCACGTGACCGACGCCACCGACTGGCGCGTGGAGTACCCATTTGTCGTGCTGGCGCCTGACAGCGAGGCTGAAATGGCTCGCTTGGTCAAGGGTTGCATTGAGCTTGGCCTGACCATCATCCCGCGCGGCGGTGGCACGGGTTACACCGGCGGCGCGATTCCGTTGACCTGGAAGAGCGTGGTCATCAACACCGAAAAGCTCGAAGCCATGAGCGAGGTCGAGTTTCTGGCGCTGCCCGGGCTGGCGCAGCCGGTGGCCACAGTCTGGACCGAGGCCGGCGTGGTGACCCAGCGCGTGGCCGACGCCGCCGAGCGCGCCGGCCACGTGTTTGCGGTGGACCCCACTTCGGCCGAGGCCTCGTGCATTGGCGGCAACATCGCCATGAACGCCGGTGGCAAAAAGGCCGTGCTGTGGGGCACCGCGCTGGACAACCTGGCCAGCTGGCGCATGGTGACGCCACAAGCCGAGTGGCTGGAGGTAAGCCGCCTTAACCACAATCTGGGCAAGATTCACGACGCCGCGCTGGCCAGTTTTGAGCTGAAGTACTTCAAGGCCGACGGCAAGACC
>RFWA01000019.1 GCA_009922295.1 Betaproteobacteria bacterium | reverse complement strand
TATTGACGCCAATCAGCTCGCCGACTCATTGTTTCGTCGAGGTGATTTTGAGGGTGCAGCCAAGAACTACCGGGAAGCGCTGCGTATCGCTCGCTCCATTGAAGCCGTGGACGATATTGCTGCTAATGTCGTCAACCTGTCTATCGCTTTGCAGCGACTTGGGCGACCGGCGGAGGCCCGCGCAGTTTTGGCGCTGGTCGGGGATCAATCGGTACTTTCATTCGCGCCGACGCGGCTCGCCCAGGTTGCGCTCCGGCAATCCATATTGGAACTTGAGGAGCGGCAGCTCAAGACAGCTGTCGAATGGGCTGACAAGGCTGGTGCGTATTGCAAGGACGCGAGCTGCAGTTTGTTGGCCTCCGTGTTCAATGTCAAGGGGCAGATTGCCTTGGAAAGTGCCAGTGGCCAATTGGTTGCCTCCAATGCTGTCATTGCGCTTAAGGCTGCGAGGGACAGTGGCAATCAAGTCGAAATAGCCAACGCGCTGCGCTTGCTTGGACAAGCGGCAACCCTCAAGGGTGACACCCTCGAGGCCTATGGCCATTTGAGCGAGGCGCTGGAGATTGACCGTCAGTTGGGCTTGCCCTCGCGCATTGGTATGGATTTGGTGGCCTTTGGCAAGGCCAAGGCACGGGGTGGTGACCGCCGTGCCGCTGCGGCTTACTACGAACGCGCCTTGGCGGTGATGGAGGCCGATCGTGATGTGCGGGCCGCTGCCACCGTACGTTCGCTCCTGCATGAACTCGGCGGCACGAGATGATTGATTCGAGGCACTACGCCGTCGTAGGCTACTCACAGCTCGGGTTGATGGCCTGCCCATCATGCGACGGCGTGCATCGCCTGACCGGGTTGGCGGCGGGTGGCAAGGCGCTGTGTGCCCGGTGCGGTGCTTTACTGTTTCGTCATTTGCCGAAAAGTTTGGATCGTGCGACGGCACTGTATGTGGCCGCCCTGGTGCTTTTTTTGTTGGCCAATATGCTGCCTTTCCTGTCCTTGAAGCTGGGGGGAAGAATTGAGCAAAGCCGCTTGATTTCAGGCAGTTTTGAGATGTACCGGGCCGGCATGCCAGAAATGGGTCTGCTGGTTTTGCTGACAAGCGTTGTTTTTCCGTTCATCACGATCTGCGGCATGATTTATGTGCTGTTGCCCTTGCGCCTGGGCATTTCTGTGCCATGGACCATGCCGGTCTGGCGTGTCGTGCGAGCGATAAGCCCCTGGAGTCTGATGGGCGTCTTCATGTTGGGCTTGCTGGTGTCGGTGTTGAAGCTGCAGGAAATGGCCGTGATCATTCCCGGATTCGGTTTTTTTGCTTTCATTGGACTGCTTCTGGTTAGCTCGGCAGCCGCCGCCAATTTCGATCCCGGGACCATCTGGCCGCGCGTTGGACCCGATGAACTCAAGGTGCCCATTGGCCAGGGTTGCACTGCAGCGGAATCAGGCTACGTCAGTTGTCCCGCCTGCCTGATTCTCATGCCTGGCCCAACGCCCGGTTCATCGGCAGGCTGCCCTCGCTGTGGCAGCGTGGTTCATGGCGTGCGTCATGCGCATAGTCTGTCGCGGAGCTGCGCCTACTTGATCACGGCCAGCATGCTGCTGGTGCCAGCCTACCTGCTGCCTGTGATGACGCTCATCCGCTTCGGTCAGAAGGAGAACAGCACGATCTTTGCTGGGGTGCTGCACCTCATACAGGATGGGGCCTGGCCTTTGGGTTTGTTGGTTTTTTTTGCCAGTATTTTGGTGCCTTTAACCAAGATCACCGCGATATTCTTTTTGCTGATCATGGTGCACCTGCGCTCCGACTGGCGGCTTCGCGACCGAACGGTGTTGTACCGTTTGACCGAGGCTGTTGGCGCATGGTCTATGGTCGACATCTACTTGATCAGTATCCTGATCGCCCTGCTGCGCATGGATGAATTGGCGACAATTTTCCCCGGTGCCGGGGCGACATTTTTCGGTGCTGCCGTGGTGATGACCATGATGGCTGCTCATTCATTTGACCCGCGTCTGATGTGGGATCGAGGCATACGTTATGACTGAACCACTCTTGCCAACCGTGAGAAAACGAGGCGGCTTTTCTCTGGTGTGGCTGATTCCTTTGATCACTGCAGCGCTGGGCGCGTGGTTGATCTTCCATACCCTCAGTCAGCGTGGCCCGTTGGTGACAATCACTTTCCGGACTGCTGACGGCATTGAGGTCCAGAAAACAAAGATCAAATACAAAAGCCTGGATATAGGAGCCGTCGAGACCGTCAGCTTTAGCAGTGACTTTTCGCACATTGAAGTGCGCGCCCGGCTGAATCTCGAGTCTGCGCATTTTCTTAAGGCTGACACCCGATTTTGGGTGGTAAGGCCATCGCTCAGTCTGCACGGCATCTCTGGACTTGGCACACTGCTATCGGGTGCATATATTGAAATTGAGCCGGGGAAAGGGCAGACCCAAACTGCGTTTGTTGGCATGGAGACCCCCCCGGTGGTGACCGCGGAACAGGCCGGAACGCGTGTGACGCTGTTGGCCAACAGGCTGGGCTCGATTGATCGAGGTTCCCTGGTTTACTACCAAGGCATTGTGGCCGGTCAAGTTTTGGGCTACGAAATGGCCGCAAATCAGCGCAATGTGATGATCTACGCGTTTGTCAAAGCGCCTTTTGAGCGATTGTTGCGCAGCAATACCTTGTTCTGGAATTCCAGCGGCGTGGATGTTTCTGTCGGTCCGGAAGGCATGCATGTCAAAACTGAGTCGGTGCGGTCACTGCTTTTTGGTGGCATTGCTTTTGACACGCCCCGAAACGAAGTAAGCCCACCCGAAGACGTGACAGGATTAACCTTCACGCTTCATGACGACTTCAAGTCAATCCAAGAGAAGTCTTACACCAGCAAAATCCGTTTCGTGATGTACTTCGAGGACTCAGTGAGAGGTTTGAGTGTCGGGGCCCCGGTTGAATACAAAGGCATCAAAATCGGCTCGGTGGTTAGCCTCCGGCTGGAGGACGATGCGCGAACTAGCGGCTTGCGCATCCCGGTTGAGGTGGAATTGGAGCCAGAGCGTGTCGTCAGGCAGGGGGAGCAGATGAAACGGGCACCACTTGCCGCTTTTCAGACCATGGTCAAGCGTGGTCTTCGGGCCCGATTGCAAACTGGCAGCTTGCTCACCGGGCAACTGTATGTGGATCTCGACTTGCAACCCGACGCGCCATTACGTTTAATTGGCCATCAGACTGCTGTGCCTGAGTTGCCTACTGTTCAGGCGAACCTGGAAAAGGCAAGCACGACCGTGCGTGGCATCCTGGACAAGTTGGATAAGGTGGACTTTTTGGGCATCAGCCAAGAGTTGCATGGCACGCTAAAAGGCGCCAACGCGCTCGCCAATCACAAGGAAATTGAGCGGTCGCTGGCAGACCTGTCTGCTTCGTTGGCGACGCTGCGCAGTCTGGCCGGGAAGATTGATCAGCGGGCAGATCCTGTGATGGACCAACTTGGCGGTGCTTTGTCTGCGGCGCGCAGTCTGACCCAGAAAATTGATCAGCGGGCAGATCCTGTCATGGACCAACTTGGCGGCGCTTTGTCTGCGGCGCGCAGTCTCACCCAGAAGATTGATCAGCGGGCGGACCCTGTGATGGACCAACTCGGCGGTGTTTTGTCTGCGGCGCGCGTGGCGTTGGATCAATCAAAAACCACAATGGCCCTCGTAGATGCCGTCTTGGAGCCCGAGTCGCCGTCGGCCTATGCACTGATGAAGCTTATGCGCGAACTCACAGGCACTGCTCGCTCAATCCGCGCACTTGTCGACTTGCTGGAGCGTGAGCCGCAGTCCATGGTATTTGGACGTCGGCCAACCGGAGAAGGAAAGTGACGATGTATGTTTTTTTGATCCTGCGACGTATCAGGCTCGCAGGCCCTTGGTTTCTTTGCCTGCTTGTCGCATGCGCCACCGTGGCTTGTTCAACTTCGCAGGCCCCACGCCTTTTTGTGATGAGCCCGATCCCGGTGGCTGCTGCTGTGCCGGTTGCCGTCAGCAGAGACCTGTCGGTGTTTGTGCGTGAGGTTCAGATACCGCAATACCTAGAGCGGTCCCAGATCGTTTTGCGAGGGACTGACCATCGCATTCAACTCGTGGATGACGCCCATTGGGCGGGAAATTTGCAGCAGGACTTGGTCCGAGTCCTGACTGAAAATCTGGGTGTGCTTCTCGGAAGTGACCGGGTGTATTCAACTTCTCGCAGTGGCGCCTTGAAGCCTGACTTTCGCGTTGACGTCGATATCAATCGTTTCGAGCGTGAAAGCACCGGTCAGGTTGTACTTGTGGCGCATTGGTGGTTGATGAGGGGGCGTGACGGCGCACTGCTCGACTCGCAGACCGTGCGCTTGTCCGGTGCTTTTGTCCCTGATCGATCCTATGACGCGTTAGTTGCTGCCATGAGCGCCGTATTCGGTGACCTCGCACGTGCCATGTCCGCCAGCATCATCCGACAGTCGTCGACGCCATCTTGAGATCAACGCCACAATGAGCTGACAGGGCGACCGCCGTCGCCCTGGCCGTTTATCGCGAGGGTGACACCGGCGCTCTGGCCGGTCCTGCAAAATCACACACCCAACCCGGAACTCCACCATGACGCGCACCATTCAGCAATTGTTTGACCTCACCGGCAAGACGGCCCTGGTCACGGGCGGCTCCCGCGGGCTGGGGTTGCAGATGGCCCATGCGCTGGGCGAGGCGGGTGCCCGGATCATGATCAGTTCGCGCAAAGCGGCGGACCTGGAACAGGCCTGCGCCGAGTTGCAGGCCGCTGGCATTGACGCGCGCTGGGTGGCTGCCGACTGCGCCCGCGACACCGAGATCCATCGGCTGGCCGATGAGACCCTGCAGCGTATGGGCGATGTCGACATCCTGGTCAACAACGCCGGGGCCGCCTGGGGGGCGCCGGCCGAGGACCATCCCGTTGAGGCCTGGGACAAGGTGATGAACCTCAACATCCGCGGCTATTTTTTGCTGAGCCAGGCCATCGCCAAAAAGAGCATGATCCCCCGGCGCAGTGGCCGCATCATCAACATTGCCTCCATCACCGGTCTGGGCGGCAACCCGCCCGAAATCTGCACCATCGCCTACAACACCTCCAAAGGCGCGGTGGTCAATTTCACCCGCGCGCTGGGCGCCGAATGGGGCAAGTACAACATCAACGTCAACAGCATCTGCCCGGGTTTTTTCCCCAGCCGCATGACCCAGGGTGCCCTGGCCGAGCATGGCGATGCACTGGCTGCCCACGCGCCGCTGGGCCGCCTGGGCGATGATGAAGACCTCAAGGGCCTGTGCGTGCTGTATGCCTCGGACGCCGGCAAGCACATCACCGGCCAGTGGCTGGCGGTGGACGGGGGTGTCAGCATCGTGCGGGGCGGCTAGGCATGGCGGTGGAATACCCTTTCGTCGAGCACCTGGGGATTGAGCGGCAATTGGCCGAGACCGGTTCGTCGGCCTTGCTGCTCTCGCCCCGTGCCGAGCATCTGAACTCCTTTGGCGTGGTGCATGGCGGTGTGCTGATGACGCTGTTGGACGTGGCCATGGCCGCTGCCGCGCGCAGCCTGCAAGCCGGTAGCAGCGTGGTCACCATCGAGATGAAAACCAGTTTCCTTCGCCCGGCGCGCGGTTTGCTCAGCGGCAGCGGCCGGGTGATCCAGCGCGGCGCCACCCTGTGCTTTGCCGAGGCCAGCATTGCTGACGCCGCCGGCCGCGTGTGCGCCCGCGCCAGCGGCACTTTCAAATACGTGCGGCGCCAGTCTGCCCCGGCCGAGGCTGTCGATCCACAAGGCTGATCAGCGCCGCGACCCAACTCACCCTTACCGAACCCCCCAGAAGCCACCATGCCCCAGAACATTCAGATCCATCTCGACAAGCGCCCGGTCGGCGAAGCCCAGGCCAGCAACTTCAAGCGCGTGGTGGCAGAGACACCGCCCCTGCAGGACGGCCAGGTGCTGGTGCGCCACCACTACCTCAGCCTGGACCCCTACATGCGCGGCCGCATGAATGACGCCAAAAGTTACGCGGTACCTCAGGCGCTGGGCCAGACCATGGGCGGCGGCACGGTGGGCGAAGTCATCGAATCGCGCAACGCGCACTACGCGGTCGGCGATCAGGTGGTCGGCATGGGCGGCTGGCAGCAGTACAGCGTGGTCAATGGTGACCAGCCTGGCGCCCTGCGCAAGGTCGACACCACCCACGTGCCGCTCAGCGCCTACCTGGGGGCGGTGGGCATGCCTGGGGTCACCGCCTGGTACGGGCTGATGAAAATCATCGAGCCCCAGGCCGGCCAGACCATGGTGGTCAGCGCCGCCACGGGTGCGGTGGGCAGCGCCTTTGCAGCCCTGTCCAAGGCGCGGGGTTGCCGTACCGTTGGCGTGGCCGGCGGCCCTGACAAATGCCGCTATGCGGTAGATGAGCTGGGTTTTGACGCCTGCATTGACTACAAGCAGCACACCAGTGCCGCCTCGCTGTCCAAAGCCCTGCGCGGGGAATGCCCGAACGGCATTGACGGCTATTTTGAAAACGTGGGCGGCATGGTGTTCGACGCCGTGCTGCCGCTGATGAACGCCTTTGGTCGCATCGCCGTCTGCGGCATGATTGCCGGCTATAACGGCGCGCCGATTCCGCTAGCCTACCCGGCGCTGATTCTGACCAACCGGCTGAAAGTTCAGGGCTTCATCGTCAGCGAACACATGGAAGTATGGCCCACTGCTCTCAAGGAGTTGGGCCTGTTGGTGGCCAGTGGCCAGCTGCGCGCACGGGAGTCGGTGGCACAAGGCATTGAGGCGGCGCCCGAGGCCTTTTTGGGCCTGCTCAAAGGTCGTAATTTTGGCAAACAGCTGGTCAAGCTGATCTAAACATCGTTCACATCACCCTGGAGTTGCTTATGTCCGACATCATTCTTCACCATTACCCCACCTCACCCTTTTCGGAAAAAATCCGATTGGTGTTGGGTTACAAACAGCTGGCCTGGAAGTCGGTCTTCATCCCGTCCATCATGCCCAAGCCCGATGTGCTGGCCTTGACCGGCGGTTACCGCAGAACCCCGTTCCTGCAAATTGGCTCAGACATCTATTGCGACTCGGCCCTGATCTGCGAGGTACTGGAACACCTGCAGTCCACGCCGGCACTCTACCCGGCGCCGCATCGGGGCCTGGCCCGCGTGCTGGCACAGTGGGCTGACAGCACCCTGTTCTGGGCTGCCATGGCCTACAGTTTGCAGGCGCGCGGTGCCGCAGCCATGTTTGAGGGCGCCCCCCCAGAGGCGGCCAAGGCTTTTGTCGCTGACCGTGGCGCCATGACCGCCGGCATGACCCGCTTGCGCCCGGCCGATGCCACCACCGCCTACAAATCCTACCTGCGCCGCATTGCGACCATGCTGGAAGGGCAAGACTATTTGTTGGGCGCGGCGCCCTGCGTGGCCGACTTTGCGGTGTACCACCCCCTGTGGTTTACACGCCGTCGGGTCGCGGTGATGGCCGGTATTTTGGATGCGACCCCCGCAGTGTTGGCCTGGATGGACCGCATGGAGGCCATCGGCCATGGCCACGTCGACAAACTCTCTGCTACTGAAGCGATAGCAAACTGTGCAGCATCCACGGGGCCTGCAGCTCAAATTGACACTTATTTTCAAGATGAGCACGGTATTCCCCTGGGCAGCCGGGTGACGATCACCGCCGAGAGTTTTGGCCTGGAGCCGACCGAAGGCGAGCTGGTGGCCGCCACCCGCACCCGCTACACGCTGCGCCGCATCGACGAGCGGGCAGGGCTGGTGCATGTGCATTTCCCTCGCATCGGCTTTACCCTCAGGGCGGTACCGGCCGCATGAGCCTCGCGCCGGCCCTTGACTGGCAGCTCTTGCCTTTCAACGCGCTGACCACGCGCCAGCTGCATGACCTGCTGCAACTGCGCAGCGCCGTGTTTGTGGTGGAGCAGACCTGTGTGTTTCAGGATGTGGATGGGGCTGACCCCCAGGCCCTGCACCTGCTGGGCGCCCGTACCGGGCAACTGCTGGCCTATGCGCGCTGCTTTGCTGCTGGCATCAAGTACCCCGAGGTCAGCATCGGCCGGGTGGTGACCGAGCCCGCACACCGCGGAACCGGGCTGGGCCACGCGCTGATCCGCCGGGCGCTGCAGGCGGTGGCCGAGCAGTGGGGTGCGCAGCCCGTGCGCATTGGCGCGCAGGCGCGGCTAGAGGCCTTTTATGCCAGTCACGGCTTTGTCGACGCGAACCGCCCGTATGTCGAAGACGGCATTGACCATCTGGAGATGGTCTGGCACCCCCTCAAACCAGGAGCAATTGGATGATCACCGATTTCAACAACAAAACGGCGGTACTCACCGGCGCCGGCTCGGGCTTTGGCCTGGAATGTGCCCGCATCGGCGCCCGGCTCGGCATGAACCTGGTGCTGGTGGATGTGCAGCAGGACGCACTGGACCGTGCGGCTCAAGAGCTGCAGGCGGCTGGCGCGCCGGTGCTGGCGCAGCGGGTCGATGTATCGAACGCCGCCGCCATGGACGCGCTGGGCCAGGCCGTGCAGGCGCGCTTTGGGGCGCCGCATTTTGTGTTCAACAACGCCGGCGTCGGCTCCGGCGGCCTCATCTGGGAAAACTCGGCCAAAGACTGGGATTGGGTTCTGGGCGTCAACGTGATGGGCGTGGCGCACGGCGTGCGGGTCTTCACCCCCATGATGCTCGCCGCTGCCGCCCAAGACCCGGCCTGGCAGGGCCACATCGTCAACACCGCCAGCATGGCCGGCCTGCTCAATGCGCCCAACATGGGCATCTACAACGTCAGCAAGCACGCGGTGGTGGCCCTGAGCGAGACGCTTTACCAGGACTTGGCGCTGGTCACCGACCAGATCAGCGCCTCAGTGCTGTGCCCTTATTTCGTGCCGACCGGCATCAGCCAGAGCCACCGCAACCGCCCGGCCGATGCCGCGCCGGCCAAACCCACGCGCAGCCAGCTGATCGGCCAGGCCATGAGTGACAAGGCGGTCGGTTCCGGCCGGGTCAGCGCGGCGGATGTGGCGCAAAAGGTGTTTGATGCCATGGCAGCAGGCCAGTTCTACATTTACAGCCACCCCAAGGCGATTGGCTCGGTGCAGGTCAGGATGGAAGACATCATGCTTGCCCGCAACCCCACCGACCCGTTTGCCCACAAGCCAGAGTTGGGGCTGGAACTCAAACGCGCCTTGCGCGCGGGCTGACGTCGGTCGCCGCCTTAATGCAGGCGGCTGCCTGATGCCTCGGAAAACAGGTCAACCTGATTCAGCGCCTGCTCGGCTTTGCCAATCTGGTTCATCATCAGCGTGAGCTCGTCGTCCTTGATGAACCCGGCTGATGACGTGGCCAGCAGCATATTGTCTGGGTGTTGTGAGCGCGACACCACATAGCCCTGCACATAATCCACACCAATCTCGATCAGGGTTTGCACCGTCGCCCTGTCCTCGGCCCACTCGGCGATCACTTTCATGCCCAGGTTCTTGGCCAGATTCACGATGGCCTCGACGATGGCGATATTGGCCGGGTGCTGGTTCATGTTGACGATGAAACTGCCGTCGATCTTGAGCAGGTCAGCGGTGATCAACTTCAGGTAAGAAAAAGAGGTGTAACCCGCGCCAAAGTCATCCAGCGCCACCCGGGCCCCGATTCGCCTGATCTTGTTGACAAAGGTGCGGGTGTTGTCCAGGTCGTGCAGGGCCACGCTCTCCGTGATCTCCAGGCAAAGCAGGCCCACGATGTGCCGGTTTTTCTCCAGCAATTCGTACACGTCCTGCAGGAACTTCTCGTCGTTGAGCGAGGCGCCGCTCAGGTTCATGCAAACAAAGCGGGTGTTTTTCAGCCGTTCCTGGTGCTGGTCCAGCCAGGCCAAGGTCGTAGTCAGTACCCACCGGTCGATCACCGCCATGCGGCCACTGGCCTCCGCTGCAGTGATCAGGCGCTCGGTGGGCACCACATTGCCCTCCGGGTCTTTCATCCGCAGCAGGACTTCAAAGTTCAGGGATTCATAGGGCGCGGTCAGCGACATGATGGGCTGCATTTCCAGGTAAAGCCCCGCTGTGGCCGAACTGGTAGACAACTGGGAAATCAGTTTGAGCTCGGCCTCGTGCTGCTGGAACGCCAAGGCATATTTTTCATACACGACCAAGCCACCGCTGTTGGCCGCTTTAGCCTGCCGGCAGGCCCGGTCGGCGGTGGAAATGGCGTCTTTGAAGGCCATGCCAGCGTCGCCACAATGCCCTGGCACATGTGGGAGGCCATGGCTATTGGGGTATCCCGAAACACAATCACAAACTCATCGCCGCCGACCCGCCCAAACTTGATGTCACTCGGCAAC
Organism: Betaproteobacteria bacterium; assembly: GCA_009922295.1. GTDB lineage: Bacteria > Pseudomonadota > Gammaproteobacteria > Burkholderiales > Burkholderiaceae_C > Rhodoferax. The sequence continues at coordinate 5,625 of RFWA01000019.1, read as the reverse complement.
ATGTCGGTGACGCGTTTGCAAACCTGCTGCAAGACCTCATCGCCTACGCCATGGCCAAACAGGTCGTTGATCAGCTTGAACCGGTCCAGGTCCAGGTAAGCCAGCCCCATGGCCCGCTTGCCCGACAACTCCTGGATGGCGCCATTGAGCACCCGCTCGATGCCACGGCGGTTCAGTACTTTGGTCAGGGAGTCATGGTTGGCCAGAAAGTACAGGTCTTCCGTCGCCTTTGACTTCTCGGTGACATCCTGGAGCGAGCCTTCAATTTTGTCGCGCGCCAGCGTGGCCTTGACCAGAAAGCGCTTGGTGCTGAGCGCGCCAGACGCACTGCGGCCCTTGATCTCCAGTTCGTTCATTGCGGCGCCGGAGGCCAGAGGCGGCACGGACGCTCCGAAGCCCGGCGGTGTTGCCGGCGCAGTCGCCTCTTGCCCTGCCTCCCGCTTGGCATGCACCATCTGGTGCAGCTGCGTCCAGGCCCCGGCCTCGAAATACTGGTGCCAACTGTTGCTGCCGTCGGTCAAAACACGGCGACCCAGCATGCCCATCAGCGCCGGGTTGGCGCTCAGAAAGCGTCCCTCCAGGTCCAGCGTGAACAGGCCGATGGGCATGGCCTCAAAGGTGTGCTGCAGCTCAGCCTGAACGGCGACTCGCTCCTCGTGTTCCTGTCGCATCTGTTGCGCAATGGCCAGTGCCGTCAGCAGACTCGACGACAGCGCCGCCGTGACGCTGTTGACCGAGCCAATCAGCCCCTTGATGCCCAGAGCCGCCGCAATCACCTCGTAAAAACTGGAAATCAGCGTGACTGTGATGGCTGCTGTGTACCAGATGGCGACCTGCGATCTCGTTTTTTGCAACACACGCACCATCAGAAACACCAGCATGCCAATGCCAATGCCTGTGACGCCCCACATGATCGGCAGGAAGGCGGCAAACGGCATGGCCAGCGACAGCGCCAAGAGGGGGAAACAGGACCACTGCGCCAGCCGGACCATCGCTTTGTGCCCAATGGCCGGCAGATCGTCCTTGAACAGCGAGGTAAACAGCGTCAACGTCAACATATAAAACAGAGTGATGGTCACCAGCCGGCCCTGGACCAGCCACTCGTACGGCACGACATAGCCCAGCCACTGGGTGTCCCATCCGCCAGACAAGGCTGCCATGCGCAAGTTGAGGACCAGCCAGGCGGCGAACAGCAGGTACAGCCCATTGCGATTGATGACGGCAGTAACAAGAACGAACAGGGCCAGCACCAAAATGCCGCCATCCAGCAGGCCGGCTTTGCGTTGGAACTCCTGGACCGAGGTTTGCAAGTCTGTGGTTTTCCAGTTCAGGGCCGTGATGCGCGCCGGCCCGATGGCCTTGGTGCGGCACAACACGGCATTGCCGCTGACCTCTGGCCCCAAGCGCAGGGCAAAGCCTGACTTGACAGCCGACACCAGACCGGTCGCGCCGGTCCGGCTGCCAGTGCCCAGCAGCCGGTAGTTGCCAGCGTCCCAGCACGTGATGTCCATGGTGTGCCGCGACGGGAATTCTATGGTTCGGTCGGTCTGCCGGGCGCTGGCAGGCACTGGCAGGTAAAGCCAAAACGGCTGTTCGGAGAGCTGGGTGTCATGAAACGCGGTGAAGTCGTTGCCCTGCAGTCGCGGCAGGGCCTGTTGCGGCTCGGTCGTGTCGGCCGTTTGCCGGATCACCTTGATGTCAACACGCTGGGCCTCGGATGACAAAAATTGCGACTGCCAAAAAAACACAGCCAGCAGCGACGTCAGCCCAATGAAAACGGGCAGGGCGTAACACGAAAAAATGTGCAGCAGGGCTTCGTTCTTGCGGCCGTAACGTTCCAATCGGGTCCGGACAAGTGCCAGTGACAGGGGCATTTTGTGTCTTCACCCTCCCGGGTGCTCATCTGTTAGGCGTCTGGCTGTTCGCTGGCCCGCCTGATTGCAGGCTGGCAGGACAAGGCTCTTTTGACGCCAAATGTTTTCTGAATGCCTAGAACATAACCTCCTCAAGATGCGCTGACAAGCAAAATTACCTACTCGCGTCAGCTAAAAACAACATATAAATCATTGGGTTGGCAGCACAACATGATGTGCTACCTGTTATTTCCTTCGCCCTGTCAGGCGTAGCAAGGGTGCCGCCGGTCTAGCTTTGCAAGTAGCCGCCGCCGCCCAGCATCGACAGCCGGTGTGTCTGTCCGCTGCGAGACAGATCAGCCAGGTCAAGCTCGATGTCGGGATGGTGGGTGTGGCACATGAAGTCCAGCATGGGGTGATTGACGGCCGCCCAGCGCCGCTTGGCCGAGTCGATGTGAAACGACATCACGCGGTGCGGCAAGTTGCCAGCATGGCGCAGCGGGATATAGCCCATGCCTGGAAACACATCTTCAAACAGCAGGCGGTCGTATTGACGGTCGATCGGCGAGCGACCAGCGATCACCATCCAGTCGACTGCCGTGTTTTGGCAGTGAAGGAAATAGGCCTTGAACAGCACCGCCTTCACCAGCCGGCCGACCTTGTCACTGGTCACAGCGAGCCGGGTCGCCTCAGCCAGGCGACGCGAGCTCATCTCTGCAGGAAGGTCGACCGACTGCTCCAGGCACAGGGGTTTGAATTCATTGCTCTGGATCCGCATGGTTCCAAGGGCTGAGCCGTCCAGCTTGGATTGAGCCAGCAGAACCACCACACCGTCTTCAGCGTCTGCCGACTCGGGCTCTTTGAGGGTTTGGGCAAAGTCGGGCAAATGCCTGGCGTAGGCACTGTGCCGAATCTGAACGGCCTTGGCCAATTGCGCCGGGGTGCGGACCAGCCGCAGGGTGAAGGGCAGCACCTCCTCGGTCATACCGGTGTGCCGTGCTTCGCGATGTCGCATGGGCGGCATCCGTCCCAACGCGTGGGCGACAACGGGGGCAGGGGTCATTGATTCAAACATGGCGGGTTTGCTTTCTCTAAGTGGGTTGTGACGTTTGGGCCGGCAATACGGCCTTGTCGTTTCAGCCTGGAATTGACTGTATTGAGCCCTTCCAAAATCCACAGTCAGCCGTCGGCTAAACCGCGTGTCAGGTTTTTTCTGACAGCGCGGTCATCCTGCAGCCACTGCCGCGTTTGACTGCTGAGCCCAAGCCACAGGGCCCCAGGGCCCAGCCATGCGCTATGGCACACTTCCCGCTCTCAAATTTTTTCTCCCAGCGGCGCCAGCTTGTGCGCCAGACCACTCCCTCGGAAATTCGGGTGAGCCCGGCCCAGGTGCAGGTCGCGGTAGACCTGCTCGACGGTGGCGCCACCGTCCCCTTCATTGCCCGTTACCGCAAGGAGGCCACAGGCGGCCTGGACGACATTCAGCTGCGCGAGCTGGAGGCCCGGCTGAGCTACCTGCGGGAACTGCATGCCCGGCTGCAGGCCGTGGTGCAGAGCATTGAAGAGCAGGGCAAGATGACGCCCAGCCTCTTGGCAGCCCTGCACGGGGCCGCCACCAAGCAGGCGCTGGAAGACCTGTACCTGCCCTTCAAGCAAAAGCGGCGAACCAAAGGCCAGATTGCCCGCGAAGCCGGGCTTGAGCCACTGGCTGACCTGCTGTGGTCTGACCCCGCGCTGTCGCCCCAGGACCAGGCCGTGGCTTATGTGCAACCCGACAAAAACGAGGCTGGCGACGACTTCACCAGCGTCGCGGCGGTGCTGGACGGGGTGCGCGATATTCTGAGTGAACGCTGGGCTGACCAAGCCACCTTGCTGCAGGAACTGCGCCAATGGCTGTGGCAAGAAGGTGTCTTTCAGAGCCGGCTGCGTGAGGGCTGCGACGCCAACCAGGCCGAGGTGGCCAAGTTCCGCGATTATTTTGACTACGACGAGCCGATCGGGCGTGTGCCCTCTCACCGGGCGCTGGCCGTGTTGCGCGGTCGTGCCCTGGAATTGCTCGACGCCCGGCTGGCGGTTCCAGAGCCAGAAGTGGCTCCAGCCCCCGTCCAGCAAGGCGATGTAGCTATAAAAAAGAGAGCGACGCCTGTGGTTTCGCTGGCTGAGGCGCGGATCGCGCTGCACCTGGGCTGGCGGCACCAGGGTCGACCGGGCGACGATTTCCTGCGCAAATGCGTGGCCTGGACCTGGCGCGTCAAGCTCAGCCTCTCGATCGAACGCGACCTGCTGGCCCGCCTGCGCGAAGAGGCCGAGCAGGTGGCGATCAAGGTGTTTGCCCACAACCTGCGTGATCTGCTGCTGGCCGCACCTGCTGGCCCACGGGTGGTGATGGGGCTGGACCCGGGCATCCGAACCGGCGTCAAAGTGGCTGTGGTGGATGCCACTGGCAAGCTGGTTGCCACGGCCACCGTGTTTCCGCACGAACCCCGGCGCGATTGGGACGGCGCGCTGCACGCGCTCGCCGGTCTGTGCGAACGCCACGGCGTGACCCTGATCGCCATTGGCAACGGCACGGCCAGCCGCGAAACCGACAAGCTGGCAGGCGAGTTGATCGCGCAGCTGGCCGGCCGCGCCGACCGCCATATCGACAAGGTGGTGGTGAGTGAAGCCGGCGCGTCCGTCTATTCGGCCAGTGAATTTGCCTCGCAAGAAATGCCCGACGTCGACGTGAGCCTGCGTGGCGCCGCCAGCATTGCGCGCCGGCTGCAGGACCCGCTGGCCGAGCTGGTCAAGATAGAACCCAAAGCCATTGGGGTGGGCCAGTACCAGCACGACGTCAACCAGGGTGAGCTGGCGCGCACGCTGGACGCGGTGGTGGAAGACTGTGTGAACGCGGTGGGCGTGGACCTGAACACCGCCAGCGAGCCCCTGCTGGCGCGGGTCTCGGGCCTGTCGCGGCATGTGGCCCGTGCCGTGGTTCACTGGCGTGACACCCACGGCGCTTTTGCCAACCGCCAGCAACTGCTGCAGGTGAGTGGCTTGGGCAACAAGACCTTTGAGCAAAGCGCCGGTTTTTTACGCATCCGTGGTGGCGACAACCCACTGGACCAAACCGGTGTTCACCCGGAAACCTACCCTGTGGTGCAGCAGATCATGGTCCGCACAGGGCAGGGCGTCGGTGACCTGATGGGCCACGCCGACCGGCTCAAGGGCCTGAAGCCGGAGATGTTCGCCAACGCCCAATTTGGCGTGATCACCGTGCGCGATATCTTGGGCGAGCTGGAAAAGCCGGGGCGTGATCCCCGCCCCGATTTCAAGGTGGCCCGGCTCACCGACGGGGTGCAGAGCCTGTCAGACCTCAAGCCGGGCATGGTGCTCGAAGGCACCGTCAGCAACGTGGCGGCTTTTGGCGCCTTTGTTGACCTGGGCGTTCACCAGGACGGGCTGGTGCATGTCAGCCAGCTGAGCCACAAGTTTGTGACTGACCCGCATACCGTGGTCAAGACCGGCGATATTGTTCGTGTGCAGGTGCTCGAAGTTGATGCAGCCCGCAAGCGCATTGCCCTGACCATGAAGCTCAAGCAAGCTTGACCCGTGCCACCATGCCACTCGCCGAGCTGCTCGCCATTCAATTCGTGCTGCCCAGCATTCCGAGGGTGGTGGCCTTGCTGCTGAGCGAACTCGACCAGGCGGAACCCAACCTGCGAAAAGTCAACCAGCTCATCAGCACCGACCTGGCCTTGACAGCCCGACTGCTGCAGCGGGCTAACTCAAG